>JAZLKT010000078.1:0-12646 GCA_045597785.1 Candidatus Cryptobacteroides sp. | reverse complement strand
GACCTCATAGCCGAAATAGCTGCCGTCCTTTCCTTCTCGGCGCTCATCAACAACGACAAGGTGGGCGCGATGTTCTTCAGCGACCATGTCGAGAAGTTCATCCCTCCCAAGAAAGGACGCAACCATCTGCTTCATATCCTGCGCGAAATGCTCGAACTCGAACCCACTTCCGACGGAACGGACATCGGTTCCGCCCTGGAGTTCCTGTCGGGCAGTATCAAGCGCCGCTGCACGGCCTTCCTGCTGAGCGATATGCTCGATGTCGATGCCGCCGGAGCCCCGCGCTACGAAGACGCGCTCAAGGTTGCCGCCGGCCGTCACGACCTTTCGGTCATACGCGTCACCGACCCTCGTGAAAGCAGTATCCCCAACGTGGGCCTCGTTCACGTCAAGGACAGTGAAAGCGGGCGCGCCGCCTGGGTGAACACTTCGTCGCGGCGCGTCCGTTCCGAATACGAAAAATGGTGGCGCAACGCTTCCGAAAGCCTTTCGCGTCTGCTTCTCCGCTATAAAGTCGACTCGGTGACCATCCCTACCGACGGCGATATGGTCAAGGGGCTTATGCAACTGTTCAGATAAAAGAGTCAAATGACGATCCTAGCATTCATACTTGCCTTTGTCCTCAACGTTATTCCCGCCGGAAGCGCGTATGTGCGGCAGGTTACTCCGCGCGACAGCATCCTCATTGCCGACAGGCTCGAGTACGGTGTCGAACTTTCGGGCGTCGAAGCCATCCCGCAGGACGGCGGTTTCACACTGGGATTCCCCGACGTCAAGCCGGCCTTCAACGACACGCTTGTGCTCGTCCGCGACTGGCAGGTGGATACGGTAAGTCTGTCCCGCAAGAAGAGCGCCGTCCGCGCTTCGGTACAGATTGCCCCCTTCGAACCGGGCCGCTACCATCTGCCCGAGCTGATGGTTCAGATTCAGAGCGCCGAGCGCACCGACACCCTTCTTTTCGACGCGCCCGAAGAGTTTGAGGTCAAACTGATGCCCGTCGATACGGCCACATTCGTGATAAACGACATCAAGCCACAGATCAATTATCCTCTTACAGCCGAAGAGATACTCGTCCCCGTGGCGATAGGCCTCGGTGGGGGAGCATTGATAGTGCTTGCCATATTGTTCATACTCAGCCGGATAAGGAAGCGCCAGGGAAAGACCGAGGTCCCGCGCGACCCTGCCCACATCGTTGCCCTGCGCGAACTCGACCGCTACCGTTCCGATAAGTTCTGGGCTCCCGACAAGCAGAAAGCCTTCTATTCGGGCATAACCGACACGCTCAAGGTGTATATCGATGAGCGTTTTGCGGTTGACGCCCCCGAGATGACAACGGCGGAACTCTTCGCCGCAATTAAAGACAACAAGGACATCCCCGGCGGCCTGTATTCCGATCTGAAGTCGCTCTTCGAGACGGCCGACTTCGTCAAGTTCGCCAAGGCCACGGCCGACGATGCCACCAACGCCGCGGCGTTGCCGCTGGCAATACGTTTTGTGACAACTACTTATCAAAGCCAGGTTGAGGCTGAAAGCGGAGTGGAGGCCGCATCGAAAGACTGATGTTCTTCGAATATCCCCATCTTCTGTGGCTTCTTGCCGTTCCGGTTCTGCTGCTGGCGCTATATATTTTCCGTCAGGTGGCAGGCCGTGAACCCCATTTCCGCGTGAGTGCCATTGCGCCCTGGCGCAAGGGCTCCGGCGCCGGTCCGGCTGTGCTGGTTCATGCCGGTGCCGCACTGCGTACCATTGCTTTGGTAATGCTTGTGCTGGCCATTGCACGTCCGCGCAGTTCCTCACAGACCGAAAGAATCGATACCGAAGGAATTGACATCATGCTGGCGATGGATGTCTCGACATCAATGCTTGCCCGCGATTTCACCCCCGACCGTATCAGCGCCGCCAAGGACATTGCCATCGAATTCATCTCCCAGAGGCCCTCGGACCGTATGGGAATAGTGGTGTTTGCCGGCGAGAGTTACACCCAGTGTCCCCTGACAAACGACCGCGCTACGCTCGTCAACCTGATGAAGGAAGTGCAGACCGACCTCATCGAGGACGGTACCGCCATAGGCAACGGCCTTGCTACGGCCGTGGCAAGGCTCAAGGGCTCCGATGCCCCCAGCCGTGTGGTCATCCTGCTTACCGACGGTGTCAACAACCGCGGCGAAATCACTCCGCAGATGGCTGCTTCGATAGCTCAGACCTATGGGGTGCGTGTCTATACGATAGGTGTCGGCGCCAACGGGACGGCTCCCTATCCTGTCATGACGCCCTGGGGCGTAGAAGTGCGACAGGTCGAGGTCGAGATAGACGAAGATCTTCTGAAAGAAGTCGCTTCCACCACCGGCGGACGCTATTTCCGCGCTACCGACAACACCAAACTCGCCGAAATCTACGCCGAAATCAACCGTATGGAGAAGGCCCGCACGACTGTGGACAGCTTCCCTGTGTACAAAGAATTGTTCGGAGGCTTCGCGCTCGCCGCGCTGCTCTGCCTGCTTGCCGAATTCCTGCTTAAACTGTTCCTCAGACGCCTGCCATGATAGTATTCGCACATCCTGCATTCCTGTGGCTGCTGTTGCTGCTGCCTCTCCTTCCGCTCGTTTATGCGCTCTGCATGCGTTCGCGTCGCCGCCGTGTGCGCACTCTCGGTGACGAGCGTCTTGTGGGAGCCCTCATGCCGCATTACAGTCCGGCAAAGGGTTGGCTGAGGATTATTCTGGTTGCTTTCGCATTCGCGTTCCTTGCCATCGGGCTTGCCAGGCCGCAGGTAGGCGCAAAACTCAGCAAACGCCAGACCAAGGGTGCCGAGATAATGATATGTCTGGACGTCTCCAATTCGATGCTGGCCAGGGACTATTCGCCCAGCAGGCTCGAAAGGGCCAAACTGTCCATCTCGAGCCTTGTCGACAAATTGCAGAACGACCGCATCGGCCTGATAATATTTGCCGGAAGTTCATTTGTGCAGCTTCCGATTACCACCGACTTCGTGTCGGCCAAGATGTTCCTTTCGGGAATTGACAACGAGTCCGTGCCCGTGCAGGGGACGGCCATTGGCGATGCGATACGCACGGCAGCGAAGAGTTTCAGTGCCCAGAGTGAGAAAAGCCGTGTGATAATAGTCATAACCGACGGTGAGAATCACGAAGACGACCCCGTCGCGGCGGCAAAGGATGCCGCAGAACTCGGGGCGAGGGTCTATACCATCGGCGTCGGCTCCCAGAAGGGCGAGCCCATTCCTATGGACGGCGAACTGCTCAAGGACCGCGACGGCAACATAGTCGTTACCAGGCTCGACGAGGAGACTCTCCGCAAGGTGGCTCAGGCCGGCGGTGGCGCCTATATCCATGCCGGGGTCGAGGAATTCGGCCTGAACCCCATAATTCAGGAAATCAGGGCTATGGAAGCCGAGGAATTCTCTTCCGTAGTCTTTGAAGAATATGACGAACAGTATATGTATTTCCTGGCAGTTGCCCTGCTGCTCCTCGTTTGCGAGGCTCTCATCGGCAACCGCCGTTCGGACAGGAGACTTTTCTAAATGAAACGACTGATACTCATATTTGCCGCCGCTCTGCTCTGCCTGCCGCTTGCCGCACAGGCCGACCGCAAAGACGTACGCGCCGGGAACCGACGCTTCAAAGCGGGGGACTGGAAGGAATCGGAAATCGATTACCGCAAGGCTCTTGTCAAGGACAGCACCTCGTTCGCCGCATCATACAATCTCGCTTCATCGTTGTACCGTCAGAATGATTTCGAAGGGGCTTCCAAGGTGATGGAGCCTGCTGAAGAGGCTTCCGCCAGCGCCGGACAGAGCGCTTCGTACAACTACAATATGGGTGATATCGCCCTGCAGCGCAAGGATTACGGCGCAGCCGTTGAGGCGTTCCGCAAATGCCTTCTCGAGACCCCTGACGACCTCGATGCCAAGGAAAACTACATCTACGCCCGTATGATGCAGGAACAGCAGCAACAGCAGCAGAATCAGGACCAGCAGGACCAGAATGATCAACAGAATCAGGATCAGCAGGACCAGCAGGACCAGAATCAAGACCGGAACCAGCAGGACCAGAACGACCAGAATCAGGACCAGAATCAGGACGATCAGCAGGACCAGCAGCCCAAGATTTCGCCCCAGCAGGCCCAGCAGATGCTCCAGGCAATCCAGGCTAAGGAAAAGGAGACCCAGGACAAGGTCGAAAAACAGAAGGCGGCAGTCCTGCAGAGCCGTCAGAAAGAAAAGAATTGGTAAAACGGATGAAGAGATTTTTGAGCATATTGGCAGTGTGCCTTGGTGTTGCCTTCACGGCTTCGGCGCAGATAAAGGTCAGTGTTCCCGGCGTGGTTTCGGTGGGCGAGACCTTCAACCTGCAGTTCACCATCGAAGACCAGAAGCCTTCCGACTTCAACTGGGCCGGTGCCGAAGGCCTCGAAACCGTATGGGGCCCCCAGACCGGCAGCAGCTCTTCGATAAGCATAGTAAACGGCAAGACGACCAAGAGTTCCTCCTATACCTATACTTATGTACTGACCGCCTCGGCTGAAGGGCAGTACACCATACCCTCTGCCACAGCTACCGTCAAAGGCGGAACCATTACGTCCAAGGCAGTAAGTTTGAAAGTGGTCAAGGGCTCCGCGCAAAACCAGAGTGCCGCTCAGGGTGCTCCCCAGCAGAGCAGCGGCAGCATTTCTTCGAACGACATATTCCTGCGCCTGACTCTCAGCAGCCGCAGCGTGGTGATAGGAGAGAGTATCCGGGCCGATCTCAAACTCTATCAGAGGGTGAGCATTGCCGGCTTCGAAGACGTGCACTTCCCTTCGTTCTCGGGCTTCTGGAGCCAGGAAACCTTCTCCGCAAGCCAGATTGAATTTCATCGCGAGGCCCTCGGTGACGAGGTTTACAATGTCGCTCTGCTCCGCAGTTATGAGCTCATCCCCCAGCAGACCGGCGATTTGACGATTGATCCGGCCGAGATTGTCTGCCTCGTGAACGTCCGCACGCAAAGCGCTCCGCGCAGTCTGTTTGACTCGTTCTTCCAGGATGATTACCGTACTCTGCGCAAGCGTGTTTCGACACCTGAACAGACCGTTCATGTTCGTGCGCTTCCCGAACCCCAGCCCGACTCGTTCTGCGGTGGGGTCGGACGCTTCAGCTTCGACGCCTCTCTCACGCGCGACTCGCTCGCCGCGCACGACGCCGCTTCGCTTGTCATCAGAATAGGAGGAAAGGGAAATCTTTCGCTCATCGAGGCCCCGAAGGTGCATTTCCCCGCCGATTTCGACACTTACGATGTAAAAGTGAGCGAAAAGGATGGAAAGAGGGTGTTCGAATATCCCTTCATCCCACGCTCGCACGGCTCGTTTGACATAGACGGCCTCGACTTCACCTACTACGATACGGCATCCAAGTCTTACCGCACTCTGAGTGCCGGTCCTCTGCATATCGAGGTTTCGCGCACTGATACCGGAGAGACGGTTCCGTCCGGAATACAGTCATTTGCCGGCGTAAGTGCCAGGGATGTGCGCGACATCGGCTCCGACATCCGTTATATAGCAACTGCCGAGCCTTCGAAGTGGAAACGCAGAGCGGAGTTCTTCGTCTTCTCGCCGCTGTTCCTGGGTCTCGCTGCTCTGCTGCTTGTTGCCGCCGTGGCTGTCTGCCTGTTTGTCCGTAAGTTGCGCAGGAATCGCAGCGATGTGGCCGGAACCCGCAGGAAAGGCGCTTCGAAGATGGCCCGCACCCGGCTCGCAAAGGCTGGGGAGTATATGAAGGCCGGGCTCTATGGCGCCTTCTATGAAGAACTGCACCGTGCCCTGCTCGGCTTTGCGGCCGACAGGTTCGCTCTCGACGCTTCCCAACTTGACAAGGAAACGATACGCGAAAAACTTGCTCTCGGGCCGGCGGACGATTATGTCGCCCTCATCGATGCCTGCGAGTTCGCAAGATATTCTCCGTCGGACGATTCAGCCCTTATGGAAGAGCATTACCGCTCCGCGCTGGAACTTTTCTCGCAGATAGGAACGAATATGAAGTCTTCATCCAAGGGCCGCAGCGCTATGATTGCGGCCGTGCTTATGGCAGGGACTCTGCAGATTGCTGCCCTCCCCTCTGCCAGGGCGGCTCTTTCTGACAGTTCTTCGCTCATTTCCGATGTGAATGCGGCTCTCGCGGTCGGGGAGAATGCTGCTCTTTCCGCTGAAGATGCCAGCCGTTCGTCGTTGTGGAACGTGGCTGTTGAGACTTATGCCGCCGGCGATTGGGCCGGAGCAAGGCAGGCCTGGGAGGCTATTGCCGCTTCGGGCGAAAACTCCGCCGCCCTGCAGTATAACATAGGCTGCGCTTGCTTCAAGATGCGCGACTATGCCTGGGCTGTCGTAGGCTTTGAAAGGGCTCTGAAACTTGACCCCGGCTATAAGGATGCCGAAGTGAACCTTGAATTCACGAAGGCCTTCCTTCAGGACCGCATCGACAGCGTGCCGGAATTCTTCCTCAAGACCTGGATGCGCCGTCTGCGTGCCGTAATGGGTTCCGACGACTGGGCCGTGCTTGCGCTTGTGCTCTTTGCAATTATGCTCGCAGGGGTTGTAGTGTTCATCCTTTCGCGCAGTTCCGCTGCGCGAAAGAGCGGTTTCTTCTCCGCTCTTGTAGCACTTCTGCTGGGCGGAATGGCACTCTGCCTGTCCGTTTCGGCCCGCAACGGACTGCTCGCTGCCGACAGGGCGATTGTAGTGACCCCGGTCAGCGTAGTTCGCAGCGCCCCCGATTCAGCTACAGGGACAGACCTGTTCGTGCTTCATGAAGGAGCACCCCTGCAGATCCGCGACCGCGTGGGCAAGTGGTATAACGTAACTCTTCCCGACGGTCGTCAGGGCTGGATCCGGGATTCCGAAATAGAAGTCTTATAGAATCTCGCTCCGCTGCCTAAAGCCTGGCATTGACCGTGCCCAACCGGTAAATTTGCTACGGGTTGGGCAAGTTGTTATTTTGTAATGCCCTGATTATCAAAGGGGAAGAAAAGGAAACCGTGCCCAACCGGTAAATTTGCTGCGGGTTGGGCAAGCTTACCTGCGGTGGTTAGCAGTGAGCTGAACTGCACCCCAAAAGTTGGACACAAAAGGGAATAGAAGCTAAAAACCTATTGCCTGAATGGCTTCGGAGGCGACGAAGGTGCTGCCGCCGACATAGATGAGGTCGTGCTCCGAGAGGAGCGCGGCCTTTATTGCATCCGCGACACTCGGGGTGGTTTTTGCCGCAAGGTCCGGGCGGAGGGCTGAAAGCCGTTCGTGGAGTTTCGCGACGGGAAGGGCACGCTGTGTGGTGGGGGCACAAAGGATATAATCGGCTTCGGCTGGGAAGAGCGGGGCGATGGCATCGAGGTCCTTGTCCGCCATCACTCCATATACAATCAGAGGCCTGCTGCCTGCGGAGCGGTGCATCAGCTTTGCGAAACATCCTTCCAGCGCCGCGCTGTTGTGGCCGATATCAAAGATGAAGGTCTTGCCTGCTGTGCAGATTTCTTCCCATCTGGCGCGCAGTCCGGTGATGGCTTTGTAGTCGTCAAGCGCTGCGAGCCTTTCGGGCGTGAGGGTGAAACCTTTCAGCAGCGAAAGCGCCGTTGTCGCGGTTAGGCGGTCGGCCGAAAGATGATTGTCTTCGGGGTCTGCGAGCCCGCTACCGGCACCGGAAAGTTCGCCCGCCACGCCATTGGCCCTGCATACCGAGGCACCGGAACAATCGTCTGCAGGAGTGTCGGACTGGTTTCCCGCCGGTCTCCCGTCGGCATAGTGAAGAGGGCATCCGACAGACTTCGCCCTGGATTCGAAGACCGGCCCCGTCTGTGCGTCCCGTCCCCATACTACGGCTGGAACGCCGCTTTTGAATATACCGGCCTTCTCGCCGGCTATGAGTTCACGTGTGTCGCCGAGCAGGGCGCAGTGGTCGAGGCCTATGCTTGTGACCACGCTCACGGCGGGGATTAAGACATTGGTGGCGTCCAGTCTTCCGCCTAGCCCGACTTCTATTACCGCATAGCGGACTTTCTGCCTTGCGAACCACCAGAAAGCCATCGCGGTGGTTATCTCGAAGAAAGAGAGAGGCTCGATATCGTCCCGGTAGGTGTCGAGGAACTCCAGCACTTCCTCTTCGCTTATGGTTGTGAACGAGGAGCCGCGCACCACCTTCATCCTCTCGCGGAAGTCGATCAGATGCGGCGAGGTGTAAAGGGCGGTTGGAGTGCCGTCGGAGGCGAGGGCTGCAGCGCACATCGAGCAGACAGTGCCTTTGCCGTTGGTGCCGGCGACGTGGATGCTGCGCCACTCGCGCCACGGATGCCCGAGTTTTGCGTCAATCCTTTCCATCGCCTCAAGGCCCGGCTTGTAGGCCCCTGCCCCGAAGCCCGAATCCTGCACGCTTGGGTGCTTTGCGAACATCGCTTTTACAGCCTCGTCATATTGTTGCATACAAGGCCAAAAATAACTATTTTTGCTCGATTTTGTGAAAAGCCGATGGACTTTTTGAACAGCAGATACATTATCGACGGCGTTCAGTGCGAGCTTATTCCGTCGGATGTGCTTGACGGTGGCGTGTCGAAGCCTGCCGTTTCTTCAGGAACCATAATAGACGAGACCCTCGACCCCGCGGCCGGAGGTGCGGCGTTTTCCGTATCGAAGGCAGGGGAGTACATAGCCCTTCTGAGGGATTGCCCGAGGCCTTCGTATCCGTTTGCCTTCTCTGCCCAGCATACGCGTGCTGTGCTGGCGGCGGCACTCGTCGATTCCTGCTGGATGGAGGGGGATTTCCTGCTCGAAGATGTCGTCGTTGACCCTCATTGGTCCTGGGAGGAAGGCCCTGTCGGTACGGCGGCTGCTTTCTACCGCAGCGTAGAGGCTGTCGCGGAGTATCTCGATTCGCTTGACCTCCGCATAGGCGCTTACAGCCTCGGACAAGGCAGCCCACGCTTCAGCGCTGCCGTACGCCCGGGTGGCGGTGCGGCGGAGCGCCATCTGCCTGACACCTTGGTCGCCGATCCGTCGTCCTGGATTATCTATGTCCCGTTCGATACTTCCGACTACCGCCTTGGAGGAAGCCTGCTTGCCGCAGCTTCGGGCTCTGCCGGAGGAGGAACGGCACCTTCCGTTGACGATGCCGCCTATTTCATGGATTGCTACGAGGTGGTGCGGGAACTCTCCCACGACGGAATACTGCTGTCGGCCCGTACCGTGCTCGAAGGCGGGCTCGCCTCGGCTCTGGATGCCTTCGCGGGTGCGACGGGTGCCGACGTGAACGTCTCCGATCTGCCCGCTGCCCTCGAGGACTCTGACCTCGTGAGGCTGCTTTTTGCCGAAGTCCCCGGAGCCCTTGTCCAGGTAAGAGACGATGATTTCGACTATGTCGATGCCGAACTCCTGCTTCAGGATGTGATGTATTTCCCGCTCGGGCATCCGACCCCCGGACGTCCAGGCTTGCGCATAGGCACCGACAAGCGCAAAGGCATCGAGGGCATCCTTGCCTCTTTGCTGCGATAGAAGTTGCACTATTGATTGATTTTTACTATCTTCGCGGCCCGAAAAACAACAGAAAACAATATACATTATGTCAGAAATGAAGAAAAGAGTCTATTGCTTCGGTGCCAAGACCGCCGAAGGAGACGGCTCGATGCGTGAGCTCCTTGGTGGAAAAGGAGCCAACCTCGCCGAAATGAGCAGGCTCGGAATGCCTGTTCCCGCCGGTTTTACCATTACGACCGAGTGCTGTGCCGAGTATTACACTCTCGGCGGCGGATATTCGGACGAACTCAAGGCCGAAGTGGCTACGGCACTCGCAGCTACCGAAAAGATTATGGGCAAGAAGTTCGGTGATACAAAAGACCCTCTGCTGGTAAGCTGCCGCTCGGGTGCGCGTTCGTCGATGCCCGGTATGATGGATACAATCCTCAATATCGGTCTTTGCTCGGCAACCCTCCCCGGAATGATTGAAAAGACGGGCAATCCCCGTTTCGTATATGACGCTTACAGGCGTCTCATTATGATGTACTCCGACGTGGTTATGGAGAAGGCCGAGGGCATCGAGCCCGCCGACGGCCAGGGCATCCGCCAGCAGCTCGACCGTATGATGGGTGAGCTCAAGGATGCACGCGGCTACAAGTCGGATACCGACATCACCGCCGAGGAACTCAAGGACCTCTGCGACAAATTCAAGGTACGCATCAAGGAAGTTCTCGGCGTAGAATTCCCCGATACCGCAGAGGCACAGCTCTGGGGCTCGATCGGTGGCGTATTCAAGAGCTGGAACGGCAAGAGGGCAATCGCCTACCGCCGTATCGAGAAGATTCCCGATGATTGGGGAACCGCCGTCAACGTACAGTCTATGGTGTTCGGAAATATGGGACCCACTTCGGCTACTGGTGTGGCATTCAGCCGCAACCCTGCCAACGGTGACAACAAGTTCTACGGCGAGTGGCTCATCAACGCCCAGGGCGAGGACGTGGTTGCTGGTATCCGCACCCCCAACCCGCTCAACGAGGCCACAAAGACCGAGCACAACGCACATCTCGAGTCGCTCGAGACTGCTATGCCCGAGGTTTATGCCGAACTTGACGGCATACGCAAGAGGCTCGAAGACCACTTCCAGGATATGCAGGATATCGAGTTCACCATCCAGGACAAGCAGCTCTATATGCTCCAGTGCCGCGTGGGCAAGCGTACCGGTATCGCCGCCCTGCAGATGGCTATGGATATGCTCGACGAAGGTATGATTGACGAGAAGACCGCCGTAATGAGGGTATCCCCCAGCCAGCTCGACGAGATTCTCCATCCTATCCTTGACCCCGCTTCGGAGAAGAAGGCCGAGGTTATCGCCAAGGGTCTTCCCGCATCTCCCGGTGGAGCTGTAGGTACAATCGTATTCACATCCGAGGCCGCTATGGCAGCTGCCGCCAAGGGTCAGCAGGTAATCCTCATCCGTGAGGAAACCTCTCCCGAGGACATCGAGGGTATGCGCGCATCGGCCGGTATCCTCACCACACGCGGAGGTATGACCAGCCACGCCGCTCTCGTAGCCCGCGGTTGGGGCAAGTGCTGCATCGTCGGCTGTGAAGCTATGAAGATTGACTTCGAGGGCCGCAGCGTAAGCTTCGCCGGCTCCGACAAGGTATATCACGAAGGCGAGTGGTTCTCACTCAATGGCGCCAAGGGTAATGTCTATGCAAGCCGCATCGAGACTATGGACGCCAGCGAGAATCCTCTCTTCATCAAGTTCATGTCGATAGTGGACAAGTACCGCCGTCTGGGCATCCGTACCAACGCCGACACTCCCGAAGATGCCAAGAGGGCTCTCGGCTTCGGCGCCGAAGGTATCGGCCTCTTCCGTATCGAGCATATGTTCTACGGCAAGAACAGCGAGACACCGCTTTCGAAGCTCCGCAAGATGATTATGTGCAATACCGAGCAGGAGCGCAAGGCAGCCCTTTCTGAACTCGAGCCTTTCATCAAGGCTTCGGTAAAGAGCACGCTTCGCATAATGGACGGCAAGCCTGTTGTGTTCCGTCTGCTTGACCCGCCTCTTCACGAGTTCGTTCCGAAGAGCGAGGACAAGAGGGCCGATCTGGCCAACGACCTCGGCATCAGTGTTGAGGAAGTTGACAAGCGCGGCGAGAATCTGCACGAGGTCAACCCGATGATGGGTCATCGCGGAGTCCGTCTGCACGTTACATACCCCCTCATCGCCGAGACCCAGTACCGCGCCATCTTCGCGGCTACCGCAGAGCTCCAGAGCGAAGGTCTGCATCCCCAGCCCGAGATTATGATTCCTGTTACCGTTTCGGCACGTGAGCTTGAATTCCAGAAGGCTCATTGCGAGAAAGTTCGAGTTGAGGTTGAAGGCGAGTACCGTCAGCCCATCGATTACCACTTCGGTACGATGATCGAGATACCCCGCGCAGCCCTGACCGCTGACCGCATGGCCCGCACAGCCGAGTTCTTCAGCTTCGGTACCAACGACCTTACCCAGATGACCTTCGGCTTCAGCCGTGATGACGTGGGCACCTTTATGGGCGACTACCTCGGAAACAAGATCCTCGATGCCGATCCTTTCCAGACCATCGATGTCAAGGGTGTAGGCAAGCTTGTCGAAGCAGGTATCAATGGTGGCCGCAGCAAGAGGCCCGGCCTCAAGTGCGGTATCTGCGGTGAGCACGGTGGCGATCCCGATTCGATCAACTTCTTCAACCGCATCGGTCTCGACTATGTAAGCTGCTCTCCTTTCCGCGTTCCTATCGCAAGGCTCGCAGCAGCCCAGGCCGCTATCAAGCAGAACAACTAAGCGGTAAATCGCTATAGAAAATGAGGATGACCCGGAATTCTGGTCATCCTCTTTTCGCTTTCAGTTCAGCCTCCGCGTGGCCGTCCCTCTCCTCCGGAGACCTTCCGCGCTACGCGCTCCATCCCGTCTCTCGCTCCGCTCGCGCCACCCGCTCACGAAGCCGAGGGCGGCTACGGGTCTCGGAGGAGACGGCCGTCCGCATCCGCGTCAGACTACGATTCATCGTCGGACTCGGAGCCACCTTCGGTCTTCATTGAAGTGCGAAGCCAGGCCCAGGCCTCACGGCCCCAGAGAACCCAAAGAGCAGCGAGACACACTCCGAGGAATCCG
>JAZLKT010000077.1:0-5024 GCA_045597785.1 Candidatus Cryptobacteroides sp. | reverse complement strand
CTTGGCGAAAAGGAGCACTGCGTCCTTGCCCTCGACGCTGCCGTTGTTGCTTAGGATTACGGTAATCTTGAGTTCATCCTCGGATGTGAAGTGCTTGCGGTTGGCCTTGAGGTGCGAATAACCGAAGGTGGTGTAGCTCAGACCGTCGCCGAAGTTCCACTGTGAGTTGAGATTTCGGTCCTCGCCGGACTGTGCGTCAACCGATGTTGCGCTGACCTTGTGGTCGTAGGTTCCGAGCGAGTTGACACTCTTGGGATATGTGAAAGGAAGATGTCCCGAGAAGTTCTGATCGCCCGAAAGAAGCTCGGCAAGAGCATCTCCACCGTAGTTTCCGGGAAGGAGGATATCAACGATTGCGTTGACCTGTTCGGTAACGGGGCCGAGAACACGGGGACGTCCTTCGTTGAGCACAAGCACAACGGGCTTGTCAAGTTTGGTGATAAGCGCAAGCATCTTCTGCTGGTTGGCAGAGAGCGAGAGGTCGTCGATGTTGCCGGGAGTCTCGCAGTAGGTGTTCTCACCTACGCAGGCGATGATGACATCGCAGGTGTCGGCAGCCATCTCAAGGGTGTAGTAGTTGACAACCTCATCCTTGTTCCAGTCGGCAATGACGCCTTCTTTACCGGTATACTTCACGCCGGGCACGTAAACCACATTCTCGGCGCCGAACTTGTTCTTGAGTGCCTTGTAGATGGTGTTGTACTTGCCAGTGAACTTCTTGTCATTGCTTCCCTGCCAGGTATATGACCAGCCGCCGTTGAGAGTGCGGATGCTGTTGGCATTGGGGCCGCAGAGGAGAATCTCCGTACCCTCCTTGATAGGGAGGACGCCGTCGTTCTTGAGCAGAATCTCCGACTCGACAGCAGCTTCGAGAGCCTTCTGGGCAAGCTTCTCGCCGCCGAACTCGGGATAGGCATTCTCGACCTGCCAGGTAGGATTCTCGAAGAGGCCGAGGCGGGATTTAAGCCTGAGGACACGTGCAACGGCATCGTCAATACGGGACATTTCAATCTTGCCTTCGTTGACAAGCTGCACGAGGTCTTCAGTGACGGTCGGGTCGTAGGGATCCATAATCATATCGATACCGGCATTGATGCCTATGCGGACGGCATCCTTGCGGTCTTTGGCAACCTTGTCACGCATGAAAAGGTTGTTTATGTCGGCCCAGTCGGTAACGACCATACCGTCCCAGTGGAGCTGCTCCTTAAGCCATACGGTGATGAGTTCGTGGTTTGCGTGAACGGGAACACCGTTGATGGAACCGGAATTGACCATGACGGATGCTGCACCGGCCTCGATACCGGCTTTGAAAGGAGCGAAGAACTTGTCACGCAGATCGCTCTCGCTGATATATGCGGGAGTGCGGTCCTTACCGCTTTCGGGTGCACCGTAACCGAGATAGTGCTTGAGCGAAACAGCTACATGAGCAGCATCGATATGGTTGGGGTCGGAACCCTGCATAGCCTTCACCTGTGCGGTAACCATCTTCGACTGGAGGTATGAATCCTCGCCATAGCTCTCGTAGCAGCGCGGCCAGCAAGGATTACGCATAAGGTCCATGACGGGAGAGAACGACCAGGGAATGAGCGCAGAGCGCGATTCGTAAGCGATGGACTTGCCGAGTTCTGTGGCGAAGCGTACGTTGAATGTGGCTCCGAGGTTGATTTCCTGAGGGAAGAGGGTGCCGCCGACAAGATAGGTAGAACCGTGGATCTGGTCGAGACCGTAGATGGCGGGAATGCCAATCTTGTTCATCGAGCGCTCCTGGATAACGCTTATCGCTTCTGCCAGAACGGCGGGCTCAAGCGCTTGGGGAACGTTAAGGAACGAACCGATCTTGTACTTTCCGATAAGCTCGTCAAGACGGCCGCCATTGATGTCCATC
This sequence comes from Candidatus Cryptobacteroides sp., assembly GCA_045597785.1. Classification (GTDB taxonomy): domain Bacteria; phylum Bacteroidota; class Bacteroidia; order Bacteroidales; family UBA932; genus Cryptobacteroides. The sequence goes on along the minus strand of JAZLKT010000077.1, from coordinate 3,139 downwards.
TCGTCGTCGGCGAACTGGGTGAAATTGATCTGCACCATCTGGCCCACCTTTTCCTCGAGGGTCATCGTGGCAATCTTCGCCTCGATGGACGCCTCGATCTGAGCATCCTTTTCAATAATTGAGGTTTCGGGAATCTCTTCCTTGCAAGCTACGAAAGCAAGAGGAAGAAACGAAGCCATAAGGATTCTGTTGAACTGTTTCATTTGCGTTATATGTGTTTGATTTCTTTTATCATTTCTGTTGCGGCATAGCGCGATGCACCGCTTCCGCCAAGAACCTCGCGAAGACGCGCATAGTCGTCGGCCATGGCCTTGCGCCTCGATTCGTTGCCGAGAAGGTCGCTCACTTCGCGGGTGAGGTTGTCAAGGGTAAAGTCTTCCTGAACCAATTCCTTGAAAATAGCCTTGTCGAGGATGAGATTTGCCAGGCTTACATATTTGATATGGTCGTAAACGTGAAGTATCTTGCGGGCTACCCAGGCCGTGAATCGCGACGTGCTCCAGCACACTACCTGAGGTGTAGCGGTGAGCGCAGCCTCGAGCGAGGCGGTGCCGCTGTTCACGACGGCAGCCTTCGCGCCTTTAAGGATGTCGTAGGTGCGTCCGAACACGACTTCTATGTTCTTCTCTCCGGCAATGTAAGGCTCGTAATCGGCCATCGAGCGATTGGGCGCGCCGGCGACGATTACCTTGCACCACAGCGAGCGGGCGAGTTCAACGCAAACCGGCATCATACGCTCGATTTCGCCTTTACGCGAGCCGGGCAGCAGAGCAACGTACGGCTCATTGCAGACAGGTTCGAAAATATGCGAATCGACAGCGTCCAGCAAAGGATTTCCGACGTATGTATAGGGCACGCGTGCCTTGTCGAAGTATTCTTTTTCGAAGGGAAAAACGATGAACAGACGGTCAACCCACTGACGCAGACGGCGGTTACGCCACGAGCGCGTCGCCCAGGTCTTGGGCGCGATGTAATAGAAGACGCGCAGGCCTTTCCTGTGGGCAAAGCGCGCAATGCGCAGATTGAATCCGGGATAGTCGACAAGAACTACGGCATCGGGCGCAAAAGCGAGGATATCGGCCTTGCAGCGGCGCAGAGAGCCGATTATGCTTCCGGCGCGCGAAAGAGTATCGGTAATGCCCATAACGTCACTTCCGCGGTAGTCGTGAACCACCTCGGCACCGGCTTCGCGGAGTTTGGGGCCTCCCCACGCGCGCACCACGGCCTGAGGGTCTTCTGCGAGAAGTCCTCTGACCAGGTTCGAGGCGTGAAGGTCGCCTGATGCTTCACCTGCTATGACGTAGTATTTCATTGCCAGATCTTGCGGATTCTGTCCAATTCTTCGTAATCTGTAGTGTCAAGTTTATGGACGCTCACGGTAACATAGCCCTGTTCAAGCAGAATACAGTCGCTCTCCTCCGTATTGTGGGGATCACCGGTAAGGTCTCCGGCCATAACGACTATCGTTTCACCTTCCTCGGCTATCGGTTTGACGGTAAGGTCCAAATTATCCGCCAAGATACCTATTTTTTTGGACAATTCATAGTCATACGGACGGAACTCTTTCAGCCAGTGCTGAGTACCCTGGGTGGCGAGCTTGATACCTTTTATCTGACTAACAGGCAGATACGGGAAATTTACGTTGTACCAACAGCCGAATTTTCCATTGTGAGTCGCAATTATTTTTTCAATAATGCCCGGCAGAAGTTCTTCAACAGCCGAAAAATCGGCATCGCGCGAGAACTTGTCAAGCGACACCGCAATCGACAGAACCCCGGCAAGAGCACCTTCCTTGGCGGCACCGGCAGTGCCGGAATAAAGTATTGCCGAAGCCGCATTGGCACCGTGATTAACTCCGCTCACCACAAGGTCGGGAAGGTCGTCGGTATATATTTCATCCAAAGCCCATTTGACACAGCTGCTGGGCGTGGCATCGACATACCACCACTGCTCCCCAGGTCTCTCGCTCACCTTCTTCACTGCTATGGGTTTCATTCCCATTGTCACAGCCATGGAAGTTCCGCTTTGATGGTACTTTGGGGGAATAACCACAAGATCGCCCATCGGGCGGAGAACTTTGACCAGGCTTTCAAGACCCTGGTAGGACATTCCATCGTCGTTTGTAACAAGTATTTTCATCGGCTGATTCAAACTGCGCAAAGATATTGATTTTTTATCTGAAAATGGGTATCTTTGCGGCGCTTTTAAGCGAATAGTTTAAACCTTATTAAATATCTATCAAAAAATGATCAAACTTGGTATTAACGGATTTGGCCGTATCGGCCGTATGGTATTCCGTGCCGCTGTCGAGAATTTCGGCAAAGACATCCAGGTAGTCGGCATCAACGACCTTCTGGACGCAGATTATCTTGCTTACATGCTCAGGTACGATTCAGTACACGGTGAGTTCAAGCACGATATCAAAGTTGAGGAGAACTACCTCATCGTTGACGGCAACAAGATTCAGGTCTTCGCCGAGAAGGATCCCGCAAACATCACCTGGGGAGCTCTCGGAGTTGACGTAGTTGTCGAGTCCACTGGATTCTTCCTTACCGAAGAGCTCGCATCCGCACACATCAAGGCCGGTGCTAAGAAAGTCATCATGTCCGCTCCTTCCAAGGACGCTACCCCTATGTTCGTTTACGGTGTCAACGACAAGACCTACGCTGGTCAGACCATCATCTCCAACGCATCCTGCACCACCAACTGCCTCGCTCCTATCAGCAAGGTTCTCAACGACAAGTTCGGTATCGTTCGCGGTCTCATGACAACCGTTCACGCTGCTACAGCTACCCAGAAGACCGTTGACGGTCCTTCGAAGAAAGACTGGCGCGGTGGTCGCGGTATCCTCGAGAACATCATCCCTTCAAGCACTGGCGCTGCCAAGGCTGTCGGCAAGGTTCTCCCTGAGCTCAACGGCAAACTTACCGGTATGAGCCTCCGCGTTCCCACATCTGACGTCAGCTTCGTTGACCTCACCTGCGAGCTCAAGACTCCCGCTACCTATGAGGACATCTGCGCTGCAATGAAGGAGGCTTCCGAGGGCGAGCTCAAGGGCATCCTCGGTTACACCGACGAGGCTGTCGTCTCCACCGACTTCCGCAACGACTCACGCACCTCTATCTTCGACGTCAAGGCC
>JAZLKT010000076.1:0-5277 GCA_045597785.1 Candidatus Cryptobacteroides sp. | reverse complement strand
CCGTAGCCGTCCACGGCACGTGAGTGGAAGGGGCCCGCAAGCGTAGCGCAGTGGGAAGGATGGAGCGCGAAGCGCGGAAGTTTTGAGCCGGCCCGCCCTCCGGGCGCGGCGGGGAAGAAATCAAGTTCGCAGGCATAGCGGAAATGTGTGGGATTTTCGTTAAATTTGCGCGAAAACCCGGGATGGCGGCAGAATGCGCGCAACCGGGACCGCGGATTTATGAAGATAACCAGCGCAACATTTGCCGGAAGCTCCACGAGAGTTGGCCAGAGACCTGCCCGCAGGCTCCCCGAGTTCGCTTTCATTGGACGGTCGAACGTAGGTAAGAGCAGCCTCATAAATATGCTCTGCCGCAACGGTAAACTGGCTATGACATCTTCCACTCCCGGCAAGACCAAACTCGTCAACCACTTCCTCATCAACGACAGCTGGTATCTGGTCGATCTGCCCGGTTACGGCTATGCCCAGCTCTCGCAGAAGGGTCGCGAAGAGCTCAAGGCCCTCATCCGTGACTATATCCACAACAGCGAGGAGCTGGTGATGCTCTTCGTGCTGGTGGACTCGCGTCACGACATAGGAAAAATTGACATCGATTTCCTTTCGGAACTCGGCGAGAACGGCATCCCCTGCGCAATCATCTTCACGAAATGCGACAAACAGGGTCCCAATGTGCTCAAGGCCCAGCTCGCACGCGACGAGCAGATTCTCCTTCGGGATTGGGAAACCCTCCCTCCATACTTTGCAAGTTCAGCCCAGTCCGGCCTCGGACGGGAAGAGATACTCGACTATATCGGCAATATCCTTAATACTCTAACCCAATGATCCACACCCACAGGATGGCGATTTTCGCCTGCGGTGCATCCCGCGATTTCGCTCAGAAAGTAATTGATGCCCTCAATGCCAATGCCCCGGCAGGCAGCCCGGAGATGAAACTCGGAGCCCTTGAGTGCGACAGGTTCTCCGACGGAGAATTCCAGCCTCAATTCAATGAGAGCGTCCGCGGCGCAACCGTGTATATCATCCAGTCTACGGTTCCGCCTGCAGACAACCTGATGGAGCTCCTGCTCAGCATCGATGCCGCGAAGCGTGCATCCGCCGATACGGTCATTGCGGTAATGCCTTACTTCGGATGGGCCCGCCAGGACAGGAAAGACCGTCCGCGCGTTGCCATCGGAGCCAAACTCGTGGCTAATCTTCTGCACGCCGCGGGAGCCGACCGTGTGATGACCTGCGACCTGCACGCGGACCAGATACAGGGCTTCTTCGACATCCCTGTCGACCACGTTTACGGCTCGAAGGTGTTCATCCCCATGATCAGGGATATGAAACTTCCGAACCTGGCAATCGCTGCTCCCGATATGGGAGGCGCCAAGAAGGCAGCTGTGTATGCACGCGCTCTGGACGCTTCGATGATTGTCTGTCACAAGACACGTGAGAGGGCGAATGTGGTAGCCAATATCACTGCCATCGGTGATATCGAGGGTAAGGATGTGTTCATCATCGACGATATGATCGACACCGCCGGCACCCTCTGCAAGGCTGCGAACCTTCTGCTCGAAAAGGGAGCCAGTTCGGTGCGCGCCTGCGCCAGCCACGGTGTGCTGAGCGGCGAAGCCGTCAATCGTATCCACGAGTCCGCCCTCAGCGAGGTGTACATCACCGATTCGGTACCCCATCCGGAACTCGAGGGTGACAGCAAGATACGCGTTGTCTCGATGGCAGGCGTGTTCGCAAGCATAATCGACAAGGTTTACAACTACGAGCCTATCAGCCCGGAGTTCGACAGATAGTTTTAGTTCAACAATGGCAACTTTCCTTGCAGCGGCGGTGATTCTGGCCCTCGGCATAGCCGGGATGTGCATCTTCCTCCTCAAGAAGGACGGTGAGTTCCCGAAGTACGACGTGGGCTCGAACGAAGAGATGCGCAAGCGCGGAATCCGCTGCTTCAAGGACGAAGATGCCGCCCTGCACGGCAAGCACTGCAAGGCCAGGGGCACAGAAGAAGCCTGCCGTGATTGTAAATTCAACGTATGAGTCTTTTAGCGATAGTCGGCCGGCCGAATGTCGGCAAATCAACCCTCTTCAACCGTCTGGTGGGAATGAGGCAGGCCATTGTGGATGACACCGCGGGCGTGACCCGCGACCGTCACTACGGCCGTTGTGAGTGGTGCGGAAGAGAGTTTTCCGTGGTGGATACCGGTGGTTATACGACCAATTCCGAAGACGTTTTCGAGTCAGCCATCCGCGAGCAGGTGCAGATAGCCATAAACGAGGCCGATGCCGTGCTGTTCATGGTTGAGGCGGCTACCGGAGTGACCGATTACGATTCCGAGATTGCCGATGTCCTGCGCCGCAGCAAGAAGCCCGTGGTTCTGTGCGTGAACAAGGTGGACAGCGGCGACAAGCAGTACGACGCATATCAGTTCTACAGCCTCGGCCTCGGTGAGATATGGAGCATATCCGCTGCCAACGGCTCCGGAACCGGCGACCTGCTGGACGAGATTGTCCGCATTCTCCCGGAGGAAACGCAGGAAGACGATCCCTATGCAGCCCTTCCGCGAATCGCCATCGTGGGCAAGCCGAACGTGGGTAAATCTTCCATTACGAACGCTCTGCTCGGCGAGCAGCGCAACATTGTGACCCCCGTCGCCGGAACCACACGCGATTCCATCGAAACCCATTACAATAAGTTCGGCCACGAATTCATGCTGGTCGACACCGCCGGCATACGCCGCAAGAGCAAGGTGCACGAAGACCTCGAGTTCTATTCGGTGATGCGCAGCATCCGTGCCATAGAGCACAGTGACGTGTGTGTGATGATGATAGACGCCACCACCGGTATGGAGGCTCAGGATATGAATATCTTCAACCTCATTCAGAAGAACCGCAAGGGCTGCGTGCTTGTGGTGAACAAGTGGGACCTCTTCATCAAGGACAGCAACACGCTCAAGGAATACGAACGCTCGCTGCGTGAGCGTATCGCACCTTTTACCGACGTTCCCATAGTGTTCACTTCGGTTGTGAAGATGCAGCGCATCCAGGACGTGCTTGACGCCGTGGCAAGGGTATGCGACAACTACAAGCGCAGAATCCCTACGGCCCGTCTGAACGAGGCCCTGCTGCCTGTACTCGAGGAGACTCCTCCTCCTGCCTGGAAGGGCAAGTACGTGAAAATCAAGTATGTTACCCAGTTGCCTACGGCGTTCCCCGCATTCGCGTTCTTCTGCAATCTGCCACAGTACATAAAAGACCCGTACAAGCGTTTTCTCGAGAATCAGCTGCGCGAGCATTTCGACCTCTGCGGCTGCCCCGTACAGATTTATTGCCGTCAGAAATAAGCGCACCTATGGACGACTGCATCGACCTCATCACCCTGCAAAGGCAGATTAAGGAAGGGCTCTCGGAGCTCTTCAGCGAGCCTGTAGTGGTGAAGGCCGAAGTGGCGCAGATGCAGGTCCGCAGCAACGGCCACTGTTATCTGGAACTCATCCAGAGCGAGAACGGTGTGCAGAAGGCCAAGGTCAAGGCCATCATCTGGTCGGGAGTTTACACTATGCTTTCGGCTTTCTACCGCGAGGCGGCGGGAATCCCGCTCGGAGCCGGACAGCAGATAGCCGCGAGCGTGTCGGTGAGTTATTCCGAACTTTACGGTCTGAGCCTGATAATCAACGACCTCGCGCCGCTGGGAGGGGCCGAAGGCGATTCGGAGCTGCAGCGCCGCAAGACGATAGAACGTCTGACAGAAGAAGGGCTGATGGACGCGCAGCAGGAGCTCGCGCTACCTCGGCTGCCTTACCGGCTCGGAGTGATAACCGCTCCCGATGCCGCCGGCTGGGGCGATTTCCAGCGCCATCTGCTTGAAAACGCATACGGTTTTGCCTTTGAACTTGTCTTGTTCGAAGCCTCGATGCAGGGGCTCTGCGCACCGCGAAGCATCTGCGAGGCGGTCAGGCGGGCATCGGAAGACCAGAGCCTCGATGCCTTGCTCGTCCTGAGGGGAGGCGGCTCGAACACCGACCTTGCCTGCTTTGACGACTACTCCATCTGCGCTGCCCTCGCATCCTGCCCGCTGCCGGTATTCACGGCTATAGGCCACGATCGCGACTATCACGTGGCCGATATGGTCTCGCGCCAGTTCTTCAAAACCCCCACCGCGCTTGCCGACTTCTTCATAGACATCTATGCCGCCGAAGACGAACACATCAGTTCGCTTGGAGAGCGCCTCAGACAGGCTTTCCTGAGCAAGGTGCTGCTCCAGGAAGCACGGCTCGAAACTCTTCAAACCCGTATCAAAGCTGCCGATCCGCGCAAACTCCTCGAACGGGGTTACTCGCTTCTTCTCGATGCGGGCGGTGCGGTAGCGCGCAGCGTGTCGGCCCTCAGCGAAGGCGATAAAGTAAGTATAATGCTCCGTGACGGAAGCGTCACGGCAACTATAGACAGTGTCAACCATGGCAAAGAATAAAGAATTCGACTACGCCGCCGCACTTGCGGAGCTTGAAACTCTTGCAAAGAAGGTTGAGGACCCGGCAACGGCCCTTTCGGAAATCGATGTCTGTATTGAACGCTCGAACGAGCTTATCTCGCGCTGCAGAGAATACCTCCGTGAGCGCCGCAGCGTAATAGACTCTCTGCAATGATGAAGCGCATTTACGAGAACGACCCCTGGCTGGAGCCTTTCAAGGATGCCATCGATGCGCGCCACGACCGTATTGAGGCGTGCCGCAAGACCTGGCTCGGCCGGAAGAAAAGGCTCTCGTCCTGCTTCAACAACCACCTTTGGTACGGTCTGCACTTCGAGCAGGGACACTGGGTATTCCGCGAGTGGGCTCCGAACGCCACCAGAATCTACCTGATAGGCGAGTTCAACAACTGGAAGCGTACCGAAGGCTACAGGCTCAAGCCTTGCGGAAACGGCGACTGGGAGATTACGTTACCGGATTTCTTCCTGCATCACGGCCAGCTGTACAAACTCTGGATAGAGTGGAGCGGCGGCGGTGCCGAAAGGCTCCCTTCCTATGCCCGCCGGGTGGTCCAGGACCCTGATTCGAAGGTGTTCTGCGCCCAGGTTTGGCAGCCTGCCGAACCCTACCGCTGGCGCCACAGGGCTATCGGTCTCAAAGGCGCCCCGTTCATCTACGAGTGCCATATAGGTATGAGCGGCGAAAAGGAAGGCGTGGCCACGTTCGAAGATTTCCGCCGCGACGTGCTTCCCAGAGTCGGGCGCCTGGGTTATAACGTGATACAGATAATGGCCCTGCAGGAACATCCGTACTA
>JAZLKT010000075.1:0-2329 GCA_045597785.1 Candidatus Cryptobacteroides sp. | reverse complement strand
GGGTTCTTGTAATAGCCGAGCATCACGTGAGGGCCGCGTGTAAGAATCTCGCCGTCGGGGGCGAAGGAGAGTTCGGTGCCGCCCATCGGAAGCCCGACCGTGCCGATCTGGTTCACTCCGTCCATAGGGCTGTTCACCGCTATCACGGGCGAAGTCTCGGTCATTCCGTAGCCTTCGAATATGCGCAGCTGCGCGGCGTTGAAAGCGCGGATTATGCGTGCCTGGATGGATGAGCCGCCGCTCACCACTATCATATCGTGTCCGCCGAGGGCGTCGCGCCACTGCTTGAAGACAAGTTTGTCGAATATCTTGAGCCTGAGCCTGTACAGAGGGCGGTGGTTATAGAAGTCGAAGTTGTTCGCGAATTTCCAGGCTCGGCCGTAGATGAATTTCTTTATGCCTTTGAGGTCCTTGCCTGCCGCCTCGAACTTGCCGTACATCATCTCCAGCACGCGGGGGACGGCACAGAAACCGTCGCAGTGCGCTTCCTTTATATCACGTGCGATGGAGGCTATGCTTTCGGCATACCAGATGCTTATGCCAAGCTCCTGGAACTCGTAGTTCATCGTTCGCTCGTAGATGTGGCAGAGGGGCAGGAAGCTCACCATCCTGTGCTGGAAGCCCTTCACCTGACGGATGGCGTGGCCGTGCGAGTTCGAAACGAGGTTGTAGTGCGAGAGCATTACGCCCTTGGGCACGCCCGTTGTTCCGCTGGTGTAGATGATGGTTACGAGGGCGTTGCGGTCGCAGCTGAGCTTGTATTCTTCAACCTGCTGCTCGAACTGCGGCTTCGCGGCGCGGCCATTTTCGATGACCTGGCTGAGCGTCAGGGTGCCTTCGGGGCCGACTCCGTCGTCGATCGTTGCCAGTATGGGCGCGTTTTCCATCTGCCCGACAATAGGGGCGACCTTCTTGTAGAGGGCCGGGCTGCCGACGAAAATGTAGCGCGCGTCGCTGTTGGTGAATATGTGGCGGAAGTCATCCGCGCTGGATGTAGGATATACGGGGATATGCACCATTCCGGCCAGGGCGAGACCCATGTCGATGAAGTTCCATTCGGGGCGGTTCGGCGTTATGGTAATGACTTTGGTCTGAGGTTCGAGTCCGGCGGCAAGTGCCGCATAGGCTATGCTGTGCGAGATTTCGCAGTAGTCGTCGATGCTGTACTTTTTCCAGCCCTCGGGAGTTCTTCTGGCCAGGATGTCTTCCTTTGGAGGAAAGTTGGCCTTGAGGTTGGTCAGAAGGTCAAAGGTTCTGTTGATTTCCATTTTTCGTACACGTTTTAGCTTACAAAAATACAAAAAATTCGTTAAGAAGCCTATCTTTGCAGAATCAATGGAAAAGCTGCTCTTAAGAACCATATTGCCCGCCGGCATCGCCGCCCTGCTTCTGCTCGGTTGCGGCGGTGGCGGTCTGGAGCCCGTCGGTCCGGGCACTGATCCCGTAGTCCCGCTACAGAAAGATACCATCGATGCGCGCGGCGCTTCGCTCGTGGGCAAGGTCCTTGCCGACGGTAAGCCCCTTGCCGGGGCGGTCGTTTCCGACGGCAATGCTGTAGTGATTACAGATACTGCCGGAGTGTACCGCATCAGCTCGGATAAGCACTGCGGCTACGTGTTCGTTTCGCTGCCTTCGGGCTACGAGGCCCCCACCGACGGCATCTTGCCGAAGTTCTGGGCCGCCTGTGAGGCTCCGGCCGATTCGGTGGAAAGGCACGATTTCCTTCTTTCGGAAGCTGATCAGAGCGAGTACACGATGCTCTTTTTCGGCGACATGCATCTGGCCGCGCGAAGTTTCTGCCACGACATCGACCAGTTCCGTTCTTTCGCCGCCGAAATCAGCGACTTCGTTGCCGCAAGCTCCAAACCTGTCTACGCCCTCACGCTCGGCGATATGAGCTGGGATTATTTCTGGCTGGCGAACAACTTCGACCTGCACAGCTATCTGGCCGAGGCGCAGCGCGATTTTCCGGAAGGTATGCCCGTCTTCCACACTATGGGCAACCACGACAACGATTCTTCCTTCCAGGGCGATGACGGCGGGCAGAGCACATACCGCAGCATTCTCGGCCCCAACTGGTACAGCTTCAACATCGGAAAAGTGCACTACATCGTGCTTGACGACATCCTCTACCGCAACACTCCCCTCGGTGAGCGCAACTTCTACAGCGAAATCAGCGATGTGCAGCTCGGATGGCTTGCCCGCGACCTTGCGCATATCTCGCGCAGCAACCCGGTGGTCGTGACGATGCACTCCCCTCTCTACCGCAAGGACGGCAGCAGCGCGCTCTACAATCTCTGGGATATGGTCAAGCTGTTCGACGGTTTCC
>JAZLKT010000074.1:0-8561 GCA_045597785.1 Candidatus Cryptobacteroides sp. | reverse complement strand
TGTTCGTCCTTGCGCATATCCAGGATGAAACGCTGGGCGATGGGCTTCACGGCTGTGCCGCTGTAGCCGGAAATAGTGGCTTTGCCCGCAACCTCGCTGCGACGTTTCATCGTGATGCTCTTGATTGTGTTGATTGCCGCTATTGCATCAGCCCCGCCATTGACAGCCGCTATGGCCGGTTCCTCGATATGAGTGATATTCGGGGTCATCTTTGCTATCACCGGAATGGATACCGCATTTCTGACTATACGGGAGAGATGTTCCACCAGTTCGGGATTCTGTCCTACGTCGCTGCCTCTGCCTTTGCCCGACATATGCGGGCAGGAAAAATTGCATTCAACCATATCGCATCCTGCGTCCTGTGCCATCCGGGCCAGTTTTTCCCATTCATCTTCGGTGCTGCCCATAATGGAGGCAATCACAACCTTTGCAGGGAAATCTCTTTTAAGGCGTGCCAGTATGTCGAAATCCTTTTCCGGGGTATCTACGGACAACTGTTGCATATTGCGGAAACCGATGAAAGGAGTACCTTCCTTTCCGACCTGGTCAAAACGGGGAGACACTTCTTTAATTTCGGCAAAAGTGATGGTTTTATATACGACGCCTCCCCAGCCGGTCCTGAAGGCATTGGCTATCATTTCGTAGCTGCTTGCAATCACGCTTGAACCGAGGAAAAAAGGATTCTCGCATCTGACACCGCAGAATTCCATTTCAAGCGAAGGCAGGTTCTTGCCCGCGACGGCCTTTGAAAGCGCCGGTACCGGCTCGAGTGACTTCGCAATACCGCTGATTCTTATCGGGAAGTCGTGATGGATGCATACTTTCTGGCAGGGAGCATCACAATCCGAGCAGGTATCACTATTGAAGAACAGACCGGCGCAATGCTCGTTCTCGAAACGCAAGGCCCTTATACCGCGGGCCGGGTCAACTCCTTCTTTGGGGCACGCGGCACTGCAGGGTGCATCATGGCAAAGAAGGCAACGGGTAGATTCGAAATTAATATCCATTTTCGTTTTATGTTACTTCTGTCTGACTGCAAATCTAATTATTTTCTGTCTATCTTTGTAGTGATATGATAGAGAGCATAGAAACATATCTTCGCAGCGTCGATGCCAAAGATTCCACCCGGGCGACATACCGCAAGGCGCTGGAATGCTTCGACAAATGGCTTGACGGCCGTGGGGAGGACCTTTCAGAGCTTTCGCGCGAAGACATCCTGGCATACAAGGACAGTCTTCTGAAGGCGAACAAGTCGTCCCTCACCGTCAATCTCTACCTTTCGGCCCTGCGCGGTTTTTTCAAATGGGCGGAAGGGGAGTCGCTGTGCCGTGACATTTCGAACGGAGTGAGCTCCGTGCGCGCAAAGAAAGACACTTTCCGCAGGATGCATCTCGAGAACGGCCAGGGAGCCCAGCTCCTTACCGAAGCGTATCTGACGAAAAGCGTCAGAGGCGTAAACGAGGGCGTAACGCGCAAACTCAATGATAACGAGCAGATTATCTCGATGCGCAATTATGCGATGCTCAACCTGATGCTCCGCACCGGCCTTCGTACCATAGAGGTGTCGCGCGCCGACGTGGGCGACATCTGTCAGAAGAAGGGGCGCCGTATCCTCAAGGTCTGGGGCAAGGGACATTCCGAAAAAGATGATTTCGTGGTTCTTACCGATGAGGCTTATCTTCCGATAAAGGATTATCTCTCGATGCGTCCCGGGGCCCAGGCGGCAGAGCCGCTTTTCTGCGCGGCCGGGCTTGGCCACAGCGGCAACCGTATGTCAACCAGGACGATACAGAGCATCTGCAAGGAACATCTGAGAGCCATCGGCCTTGACGGGCACGAGTATTCCGCCCACTCCCTGAGGCACACGACCGGCACGCAGATACTGCTGAACGGCGGCACGATGCTTGACGTGCAGAACGTCCTGCGCCACGCCTCTCCCGCCACATCGCAGATCTACGTAAACACCGTTATGGAGGATAAGAGGCTCGATGACGCCTCCGAACAGCTGCTCGACGGCTCGTTCAAAGCGGATAATTGAATTGACACACATGATTTGTTGAATCATTTTTTGTATTTAAAGCAACATTTTATATATTTGCACATAAATGTAAAATGTGATTTAAAGATGATAGATAAATTAATTCTTAAACAAATAGTTCAGAATAATAGGGAAGAAATTGAACAGTATCAAGTAGTTCATAGAGACATACGGACAGACGGCTTTAATTGTTGCATATTCGTTGGCGTCAGGAGAGGCGGCAAATCGTTTGTTCTCTATGAGAAGATTCAGCAGATGCTCGGCGAAGGACACTCCTGGAATGAAATCCTATACTTGAACTTTGAAGACGATCGCCTGGCCGGACTGGATATAAATGACATGGATACCATTCTTGAATGTCATATGGAGATGGGCGGAGTGGCAAAACCTGCATTATTCCTTGACGAAATACAGAATATTGACGGATGGGAAAAGTTCGCCAGAAGAGTTGCTGACAGCAAATACATGGTCTGGATAACCGGATCAAATGCCAAGATGCTCTCCAAGGAGATGATGACGACTCTTGGCGGCCGGTACATCCCGGTAGAGGTATATCCTTTCTCTTTTATCGAGTACTTGCGTTGGTCGGCTATCCCATTCGACGAACAAAGCCTGTTGAGCACCGCCGCCCGTGTGAAATTAAAGCAAGCTTATGAAGAGTACGTCAAATGGGGAGGGCTTCCCGAAAGTCTCGGCCTTCCTGTAAAGAGAAACTATATCAGTTCTGTATATCAAAAGATATATCTGGGCGATATCTGCACCAGAAATAAAATAAGCAACCCTAACCTTCTTCGGCTTCTGATAAAGAAGATGGCGGAAGGAGTCAAGCAACCTGTTTCATACACTCGTCTTGCCCAGGTGCTTTCCAGTGTGGGAGGCAAAATAACTGTTCCTACCACCAGCAGTTACGTCGGTTATAGCGAAGACGCCTGGTTGATTCTCAGGCTGCACAATATAGCCTCCGCCTTCGCCGAAAAAGAGACAAACTGCAAGTACTACTTCGTGGACAACGGTATATTAAGTATCCTTCTGATTGATCCCGAAACTACACTTTTGGAAAATATCGTTGCTCTTCAGTTGTTCCGGCTCTACGGACATGACCATGATAACGAACGAGTATTCTTCTATAATAATAATGTGGAAGTAGACTTCTACATACCGGAGGATGAGATAGCAATACAAGTGTCGTATTCCATATCAAAAGACAAAGACACTTGGAATAGAGAAGTCGGAGCACTTCATAAACTGCCTAAAGCTCTCTCTTGCAAGAAAAGGCTCATCATCACATATGACGAAGCGCAGGTGATTGAGGATGAATACGGAACAATCGAAGTAATTCCATGCTGGAAGTGGCTCCAGATTGGAAGGGAAATGCCTCTCCGGGCTTTCGGCAAGTTGCTCGACGGCTCGTTCAAAGCGGATAATTGAATACTCCGATGGACGGCACGCGCCAGTACATAGCCATAGACCTGAAGTCGTTCTACGCTTCGGTGGAATGCGTGGACAGGGGACTTGACCCTCTGACCACGAATCTGGTCGTGGCCGATGTCAGCCGCACCGAAAAAACCATCTGCCTTGCCGTGTCGCCATCGCTCAAATCGTACGGCATTTCGGGCCGCGCGCGGCTTTTCGAGGTGGTGCAGCAGGTGGGGAAAATCAATGCCGAGCGCCGTCTCAACGCGCCCGGACGCCATCTGAGAGGGGAGTCGTACGACAACCCGACCGTGCAGGCCGATGCCTCGCTCGCCCTTGGCTACATTGCCGCTCCGCCGCGTATGCGCCGTTATATGGAGGTGAGTACGCAGGTGTATGGCGTGTATCTGAAACACGTCGCCGCTGAAGATGTGCACGTCTATTCGTGCGACGAGGTGTTCATCGACGCCACGGCCTATCTGAACAGTTACAAATGCACTGCACACGAACTCGCAATGCGGATGATTCGCGACGTGCTCGCGACTACCGGAATCACGGCCACGGCGGGCATCGGCACCAATCTCTTCCTCGCGAAGATAGCGATGGACATCGAAGCGAAGCACAGCCCCGCGGACAAGGACGGAGTGCGGATTGCCGAGCTCGATGAGATGTCGTTCCGCCGCAAATACTGGGCACACAGGCCTCTGACCGACTTCTGGCGCATAGGGCGCGGACTGGCTGCCAAACTCGAGGCGAACGGGCTCTATACGCTTGGCGATGTCGCGCGCTGCTCGCTGATGGCCGAAGCGCGCCTTTACAAGCTTTTCGGGGTGAACGCCGAACTGCTGATTGACCACGCCTGGGGCTGGGAGCCGTGCACGATAGCGCAGATAAAAGCCTACAAACCAACGACTAACAGTCTTTCAAACGGGCAGGTCCTGTCCGAACCGTACAGTTTCGAAAAGGCGCGTACCGTTATTCGCGAGATGACCGATTCTCTGGTGCTGGACCTTGTTTCGAAGCGGCTCGTCACCGACCAGATGGTGTTGACCGTAGGCTACGACATAGAGAACCTCGGCAAGGGGAGCAGTTACGATGGGGAAGTGGTGCGCGACTGGTACGGGAGGGAAGTGCCGCGTCCCGCGCACGGCTCAATCAAACTCGGATGCCATACCTCTTCCACAAGCGCCATAACCGACGCGGTGATGCAGCTTTTCGACAGGACCGTGGACCGGAATCTTCTTGTGCGGAGAATGTATATCGTTGCAAATCACGTAATTAACGAATCGAACATACAGGGCGTACAGCTCAACCTGTTCGACGCTCACCAGCGCGAGGATGACGAGCGTGAGCGCAGGCGTCAGGAGGCAATCCTCTCGATAAAGAAGAAATACGGCAAGAATGCCATACTCAAGGGAACGAACTTCGAAGAGGGGGCAACGGCAATAGAACGCAACAAACAGGTAGGAGGCCACAAAGCATAATGGAAGACTGGCAGAAATATGCCGATATCATCGCGCTGGAGCATCCTGAACCCCGAACTCACGCAAGGATGCCTGCCGCCGACAGGGCGGCCCAGTTCGCCGCATTCGCAGCCCTGACCGGCTACGATGAGATGATTGCCGACGCAACGCGCGATAGCCTGGAAGACTGAAAATCAAGCACTCCCCTTACATTGCATTGCGGTAAATTAGTATTTACCGCAATGTTAAAATTTACCTTCTTTTGCACTATTTATCAACATAGTAGAGGCTATACGGAAATTAATTCATACATTGCAAGTTGGATAATAAGTCAAACTATATATTATGAAAACAAAATCACTGCACAGCATTTTCGCGATTCTCGCAGCTGCGGCTTTTCTGATACCTTCGTGCAAGGTTGACGACAACTTCAGCGCAGAGAAGATTGCGGAAACTGACCTGACGATGACACTCTTCGAGGACGGGCTCGAACTTCCCCTCCTTCAGAACGATACGCTGCGTATCGATTCTCTGATGAACAAAATCCCCGAAGAACTGAAAAAGTATCTCAAAACTGACGATAACGGATATTATATCCTGTACGACGGCTCATTCGAGCTTGAGGACCTTCTGTCGGAGGTAAATCTGGATGAAATCGTATCGATTGAAGGCGTTGACATCAAGGATACCGCAGAATTCTCTATGGGAAGCTTCAATGCGGCCGATTTCGCCATCGAAAAGACCGAATTCAACCAGAGCGTCGATCTGCCCGATTTCGCCTCGGCAATAGATATGACAATCCCGGCAATCGATGAAACGATAAACGAAAAAGCCGGTATCTACGGAGGAGATTATGACATTTCGCTTACTCTCACCGGCACTCACGAGGTATCATCACCGATTCTTGAGAAAACCGTCATTGATGCGGCTGTAACGGTTGCCGAGGCTGCTTCGATAACTGAATTCGACCTCGGTCCGTTCTTCGAAAACGCAACGGTCGTCTCTATGCAGGATGTCGAAATCGAAGGCTCTTTCCTGCCCGGGAATGTTGACGAAATCAAGGATATCGTCCTCAAGGACGGAGCCGCCATCAAACTGACCCTCAGCATTGAAAACAACATCTTCAGCCAGGGAACGATCGTTCCGGACATTACCGTCGAATACGCCGATGTCATGAGCCTCCAGACCTATGGCACCTCGCTTGACCTCTCCTCTTTCGCCCTTTCAAGCGCCAACGGCTACAGTGAGTCAAAGACCTATTATATAGAAGACATCAACGAAGCTAAACTGTTCGACGACAAGAAGATAAGTTTCAGCGGCGAAATAAGGATGCAGGATTCCCCCAAGGCAACCACCGCCGTGGCCAAAGCCATCACAGGCGATATGGCAATCAAGATAGAGGTAGAGTTTATTAATGTCGAGGTCGACGATTACACCTGTGTTATCAGCCGTATCGACATCGCTCCCGAAACCACTTTGATAGACATTGACATAGATCCCGTGACTCTGCCCGAAGAGGTAAGCAGCGTGAACACAATCAGTTTCACGGACGCCTCAGCTGTGGATCTGAGTCTCGAGTATGTCAACAAAGATTATCTTCCCGACCTTGACCTTACCCTCGACGAAGTGAGGATCGAGTTCCCCGCCGGCCTCACTCTCCACGGTGAAGGCATATCGGGCAACGTGCTTACTGTTCCTGCAGGCACCTCAATCAGCGAAGGCATCTCCCGCAAGGTCTATATCGACGAGATCGCACTCGACAATTCCGTGGCCGGAAAGGTCGGTTTCAGCGGCAAGTTGAAGGTGGATGTAAAGGCACACGCCGACGGCTCGTTCAAGGGTTCGCAAGTCGCTGCCCTGCCCGGTGATGTAGAAGTGAACGGAAAGGTCAAAGGGAACATCGAGATAGCCGATTTCGACGTTGTCCTCAGCACCATCGAAAAGGAGATCAGCTACCCTGCCCAGAGCATCGATATCACAGGACTCGACCCTGCCGTCGGTAACTTCGGAACCTTTGTCATAACTCCGAAGCAAGTCGGTGGCAAGAACCCCGAACTCGAATTCGAGGTAAGTGTTCCCGACCTAAGCGCATTCCCCTTCGACCTCGGTGAAGGCATCGTCATCTCGCTGCCCGATCTGGTACGCTTCGAGACACCTCTCGACCCTGATCTCAACTATGACGCAACGGCTCATACCGTAACCATCACTTCTCTCAGTTCGCATACCTATGTCCTTCCCATCAAGGAACTCGTAGTTACGCCTCAGAAAGCCGATGACGGCACATATTTCATTCACAGCAACTATGGCGTGGAAGGCGGCATCAAGCTTCAGAATGCACACGTCCACAAAGCCGATATCGAAGCCATATCGGGCGAAAAGATCGAACTCAACGCCATCATTCCCGCACTTTCCGCCCAGAGCGTGTCGCTTGACAAGCTACAGCTCGCCATCCCCGCAATCAACTACGACCTCGGCGAGCTCATCAAGGCTTCGGACATACCCGAGATGCTTGTGAGGATCAACGAACTCGACT
The DNA here is from genome assembly GCA_045597785.1 of Candidatus Cryptobacteroides sp. Classification (GTDB taxonomy): domain Bacteria; phylum Bacteroidota; class Bacteroidia; order Bacteroidales; family UBA932; genus Cryptobacteroides. Next base: position 1,114 of record JAZLKT010000074.1, on the reverse strand, counting down.
TCGGCGACCTTGCCCTCGACCTTGACGTGCAGACAGAGAATCTGCCCGACATAGGCACCGGCAAGTTCAATGTGGCCGTGAAGGCCTATCTGCCAGATTTCATCAGCCCCAAGGTAATTGATATCAGCCAGGATATCGTGGACGGCAAGTTCAACATCCATCAGGCTATGGCCCTCGACCTGTCGGCATACGATTTCAAGAAGATGCGTGCCGAAGGCTCGGCTATTACCGGTACCATCAAGATCGAAGGTACCGTCAGTGCCGAGAACCCCAGTGTCGACATCAGCTCAATCAGCACCGATGAGCCTATCAAGATTATGTACAAGGCGTCGGTCGGTGACAGCGAAGGCAAGATCAGTCTCAGAGAGGCCCGTGCTGCAGTCGACTACCAGATCGACACAACGCTCGGCATAGGATTCAATTTCGACTTCCTCTCTTCGGAAGCATTTGAAATTCTGACGGACTTCCCCGAACTCGAATTCGCGCTCGACGTCAGAGCGAACACCGCTCTTCCCATAGATGCATCAGTGGAACTGACTCCTTTCAAGAACGGCTCGCAACTAGGAGAGGCGCTCAAGAAGGTCGAGATCAAGGTCCCCTACACCACCGATTACACCCAGCAGGCTATTGAGAACAATACTTTCAGCCTCGATGCAAACCGCATCTTCAATGAAAAGGCCGACTCGCTCGTTTGCCAGGCCCAGCTGAATGTAGATCCTTCGAAAGACTGCATCATCAATACCGCAGCCGATTACTCGATCGGTCTGGACTACTCCGTACGCATCCCGATGTATCTCGGCGAGAATACGAAGATTTCCTATACCGACACGCTTGATATCAGCGAGGCGAACATAGGCCAATACCTCACTTACGCAGCAATCGGGCTTAAGGCAACTATCCTCAATACACTTCCCCTCGGGCTGCAGCTGAACGCCGAAATGCTCATTCCTGACGCTGAGGGCAATCTGGTTCCTCTTGCGATGAAGAAGCCCATCGCGGCCGACATCGCCACCGGCGAATCTCTTGTAGAACTGTTCATCGACCCCGAGAACCTCGAAGACGCTGAAGGCGTTTCACACATCCTGCTTAAGTTCACCGGTGTTTCCGATGGCGG
>JAZLKT010000073.1:0-5606 GCA_045597785.1 Candidatus Cryptobacteroides sp. | reverse complement strand
CAGGGGACAATCTGGCCCGACATAGCCGAGTCGTTCACAGGAAAAGGTGTCATCAAGAGCCACCACAACGTGGGCGGCCTTCCGGAGCAGCTCGGATTCGGCCTGGTAGAGGCACTCAAATTCCTCTTCAAATATGAAGTCCGCGAAGTTGGCCTGGCACTCGGGCTGGACAACCACTTCATCGGAAGGCATCCCTTCCCGGGGCCCGGCCTTGGAGTAAGGTGCCTTGGCGAAGTAACTCCCAAAAAGATCCATACCCTTCAGGAAGCCGACGCGATTTGGATCGGAGAACTCCGCAAGAGCGGATGGTACGAAAAGGTATGGCAGGCCGGCGCAATCTTCGTTCCCCAGAAGACAACCGGCGTTCGCGACGGCGTGCGCAGTTTCGACAACGTTATCGCCCTTCGTGCCGTGAATTCGGTCGATGCGATGACCGCGCAGATTGTCCACCTTCCCTGGGAACTGCTCGACAAGGTGGCGAAACAGATAATAGACACCGTCCCCGGCATCAACAGGGTCGTGTTCGACCTCTCACCCAAGCCGGGCGCTACTATTGAGTGGGAATAGGCTCAAGGTAGTATTCCCTGAGCGCAGCGATATCTTCCTCACTGAGGCATAACGGTCCGGTGAGGAAGTTTTGCATACTGCCGTAGAGCGAGTCGACAAGGTCGAGCGCGGCAGCGAAATACTCGGGGTTGACACCTATCAGTGTCTGGATCACAGCCCTGTCAGCAGGGTCGTCGAGCCCGACGAGATACAGCCTCAGTTCGTCGGCGTAGTATTCGTTTGAAAGGCAGAAATCCTGCATTACAAGTTCACGGTCGGCACCCAGCGCGAAGAGAAGCAGGGCTGCGCCGAGCCCCGTGCGGTCCTTCCCCTGCGAGCAGTGCCAGTAAACGGCACCGCCACGCGTGCTGAGTATATTCTGGAAAAAACCGGCATACTGCACCTGGGTGAATTCGTTGCGCACCATTTCAAGATACATCTCGCGGGGAACGTCGTGTACCCGTTGCTCCGACATATGAGCGCGCAGCCAGGGGCCGAGGTCGCGGTAGGCTTCACCGGGGAGCGATAGTTTCTGCATGCTTCCGCTCTGCTCATCGAAGGCCGGAAGCCAGATATTGATTGCTCCTTCGACATCTTTGTCGGGCACGGAGGTGCGTTCCATACTGGTCCGAAAATCGAACACCTTGACGACACGGAACTTTTTGCTGAGTGCATCAAGATCTTCAGAACTTGCCGTGGCGGTGCTGCCGCCGCGCAAAAGCAGACCTCGGCGCACCCTCCGGCCGCCGATTGCATATCCCCCAAGCTCGCGTGCATTCGCGAGCGAAGGCAAGCCTATGCTCTGCTCCTCAAAACTTGCCATCTAGGCAATCTTGATGATATTCGAGAAACCCGTGATATCGAAGACTTCCTTCACCTGAGACTGCATGTTGCGGAGCACCAGTTTTCCACCGGCAGCCGAAACGGCCTTCTGCAGCATAAGGAATATGCGGAGTCCCTGGCTCGAGGTGTAATCCATTCCGCTGCAATCGATTTCAATGTCCTTCTCCTGCATGAGAGGGGTTATGGCTTCCTGGAATTGAGTTGCATTTGTAGTGTCAATGCGTCCTGAAAGCGTGGCAAGAGTCTTCTGCCCGTCTTTTTTGATGTCCAAAGTCATATGTTTCAGTATTTAATTGTCATTATTGTAATATCGTCATTCTGGTCGTTACCGGCAGTGAATTCCTTCACGGCGGAGTAAAGCGCATCGCAGCCCTGCTCCGGAGTATCGCAGTCACGGGCAAGGTCGCGTACTGTCTCCAGCAGGCGGGAATCGCCGAACTGGCTGCCATCGGCACGCTCGGCCTCGGAAACGCCGTCGGTATAGAGGACAAGTTTGGAGCCTTTTTCGATTGTTATAGTCTGCATCCTGAACGGGAAATCCTCCCACACGCCCAACGCCACATTCGCTTCGACATCCATGAACGAAGCCTCGCCGTCGGGAGAGACTATGATTCCGGGGTTATGCCCGGCATTGCAGAACTGCAATTCGCCTGTCTGCAGGTTGAGTTTTCCGAGGAACAGCGTCACGAACATTAGGCTGTCGTTGTTTTTGGACAGACTGTCGGAGACTCTCTTCACCAGTTGCGCAGCATTCATTTCAAGCCCGTCAAGCAGAACGAATGCCTGCTTGGTGATACTCATCACGAGCGAAGCCGGAACGCCCTTGCCCGAAACATCGCCCACCATAAAATAGAGCACTCCGTCCTTCACGGAAAAATCATACATGTCGCCGCCTACTTCCTTGGCCGGCTTCAGCATGGCATGGAGCGAGACTCCGCATTCCGGATCGGGGAAATTGCGCGGCAGCATGGCCGTCTGTATGGCACTGGCAATGTTCAATTCACTTGCATAACGTTCGTTCGAAGCCGTGGTAGCCTGGAGGTCCTTGACATAAAGGCTGATGTGCCTCTTCATATAGGCAAAGAATGCACAGAGTATCACGAGACCGAATATGATGAGCCACAACTGCAGCGAAGCGTTTTCGGAAAGGACATCCCTATATTCGGAGATAATGGCCACGGACCATCCGTTGAAAAGCGGCCCGTACACGGCGAAGGCGGGCTTCCCGCCAATACGGAGCCGTTGCGACCCATTCAGACCCGAAGTCATATTGAACGCCACATCATAGAAGCCGGGGTCAGAATCCGAAGCCGTGGTCTGGAAAATATTCGTGTCACTGCAGCCGGGACGGCCGTTACCAAGATATGTTCCCTTTGGGCTCACTACCATCACGTACGAATGCTCGTAAGGGCGTATGCCCTGCACTTCATCATGAATCCAGTCGAGCGAGAGATCGGCTGTAAGCACTGCGAACACCTTCCCGGACTCGTCCTTGATGGGATACGAATAGGTGGACATAAGCATTTCGCCGCCACCCTCATCGAAATAAGGCTCGCTCCAGTTGGGCGTCCCCAGCCTGTACGGAATCGCGAACCACTCCATCGAGAAATAGTCGTAATCGTCGTTACCCAGCTGTTTGGTGTGTACGAGACCCGAGCTGTCGCGATACGAATAGGGCGAGAAGAAATGCCGGCCGTCGAAAGCCCCTGACGCGAACGCCACGGCGCTGCCCACAATATCGGGGTTTTCCCTGACTATCGCAGCGGTGAGATGATACAGGTAATCCTCGTCCCGGACATTGTCAGCGGCCACCCAGGACGCATTCGATGCAAGTTCCCCGACCTGGCGCATCTTGCCTTCGATAGTTGCCCTGGTGCCTTCGAGAAGGTGCTCGGCGGAACGGTGGGCCTCCATCGCTATCATCCTGTGCGATGAAAAGGAGACTATACCTATGACAAGGACAAAAAGCAGTGCCGCGATGAACACGATGTTCATCGAGAGCTTTGCAGAAGATTCGGTGGATTTGCGCATCGGATTGTCAGGCTATCTTCTTTGCCATTGTGAAGATGTTGCAGGAATTCTCGAAGCGATAGTTCAGCACATCCATCATCTGTTTGCATATGAATATGCCGAGGCCGCCTATCTGTCTTTCCTCGAGCCGGGCCGTGATGTCCGGGTCGGGCTTTGCAAGAGGGTCGAATTCCACTCCCCCGTCGCGGAATCCTATTTCAAGGACACCGTCGGTAATCGAAGCCCACACCTCGACCCAGGTCGTGCCCGAATAGCAGAGGATATTCTCCTCCACCTCCTCGACACACAGGCGTATCCTGAACTTCAATTCATCGCTCAGGTCCGCCACTTCGGGGCAGGCCATCAGGGTTTCGATTATCTCGGCATTGCGCCCTTCGACGGGCTCGAATATTTTTTTCATTTACCAAAAAGATATTTGTCAAACAGTTCGCGCATCCAACCCTCCAGTCCATCACGCTCGGCAAAGCCGATAAGATACAGGCAAGCCGACGCGGCGAGCTGGGCGTGCAGGGTTACGAAATCGGCATCGGGGCCGAAATAATACTTTTCAAAGCAGTCCCATACCTTGATTATCTGCCCGTTCCCGATATGGAAGAGCCTGCGGGTGAGTTCATCCGGGCAGAAATGCGAGCACATATAGAACATTCCCAGGTCAAGTATGGGATTGCCGTAGCGGAAATCGGAAAGGTCTATCCAGAACTCTTCACCTGTAACGGTGTTGAATATGACATTGCCGGGGTGAAGGTCACCGTGCGAGCAGACCTCGCTCTCGCCAAGCGAATCGATGAATGCCGCAGCTTTGGCTTTTTCTTCATCGGAAAGATATCTGCTCCCCGCAACCACGGCCCTGAAATGCGCTGAATTGCTCTCGAAGCGGGTCACATCGCAGCGGCGCGAGTGAAGGTCCAGGCACATGGCCGCAAAACGCGCCACATAGCCTTCCATACCTTCCGGGTCCTCGGAAATCGCCCTGGCAAAAGATTTCTTGGGGCTGATACGCTGGAATTCCACTCCCACACGGTTGCCGTCCGTAACAAGCCTGTAGGCCTTGGGGATATTCAGCCCGATGGACATTATGTTCCAGGTATAATGCAGTTCCTTCGCGGGGACTTCGGCCGGCATAAAGGAATGATAGAGTTTTATCATCCGCTCGCCACCGCAGTGGTTGTAGCTGATTGCCGTAAATCCGTCACCGCTCTCTTCGTACTCGGCCATATCGATGAGTTCGGGCCGTGGTTCACCGAACACCTCGGCGATGTGAGCCGTAAACTCGGAATAGGCATCGGTCCCGGCCAGGTCGCTCAAGGCATCGGCAAGGCCGCGGTAGTGCCATTCGTGGTCGGCCCTGCCGCCGGGTGCGTGGAATATGGTCCAAAGTTCATCGCCACGCTTGCGGTAGTCACGCGCGATGGCGCGCATATTCGAGAGCTTGTCGCCCAGGGCAACTGTCTTCGCATCGCGCGAAGCACCGCCGAGCCGGCAGATGGCCGTACGCTTGCGGTCGCGCCAGGTAAGGCTTTCGTCAAGGGTGGTGTCAAGCACCTCTGACTCGCTGTCGACAAGATCGGCAACGCGCTCTCCGAATTCGGCCCGGATGCGCTCTATCGTCACATCGGTATCCTCCACCGTGTCGTGCAGGGCAGCGGCAGCAAGGAGCTCGGGGTCTGACGTGATTGTCGAAACGATTTCCATCGCCTCAAGGACGTGGATGACATAAGGGAAACCCTTGCCGCGGCGTTCGGTACCTGCATGGGCATCGACCGCGAAACGAATTGCCTTGTCAACGAAGGCGGTATCGAGAGCTTTGTTTGCCATGACGCTATTTGTGGGTAAATTGGAGAGAGAGGGCCGTCGTGAGAATCTTGCGGGCACGGGCCAGATTATAGTCAGATGGACCGCCCACAAGCTCAAACAGGTGGGCGAGGGTATTCTCGTCGGCACCGCCGCGTATCAGGCGGACAATCAGCAGGTTCTGCATTGCAATGGTGGAGGACACTATGTCAAGGTCGGTGTTGCCGATCTGATAGACGGCCAGCGAATAAGCATCTTCGCTGTACTCGCGTATGAGGTCTTCTATATCCTGAAGCGTCTTGAAGCCCAGTTCCTTGAGGGCGCCGAGATAAGGCAGGAGGGTCGTACGGTGTATTTCGGCCTGATTGATGGCGGCAATCCGGCGCACCAGAGGT
>JAZLKT010000072.1:0-4874 GCA_045597785.1 Candidatus Cryptobacteroides sp. | reverse complement strand
CTTGAAAAACCGCGAAATCAAACGCATCATACTCACCCGCCCCGCCGTAGAAGCCGGCGAACGGCTGGGATTCCTGCCCGGCGACCTGAAAGAAAAGCTCGACCCGTACCTCCAGCCTCTGTACGACGCACTCGGCGACATGATTCCCGGCAAGAAGCTCCAGGAATTCATGACCGACGGCACCATTCAGATTGCACCGCTTGCCTACATGCGCGGCCGCACTCTCGACCGGGCCTGCGTGATTCTGGACGAAGCGCAGAACACCAATCTCGCCCAGCTCAAGATGTTCCTCACCCGCATGGGCTGCAATGCCAAATTCATAGTAACGGGTGACGCCTCGCAGGTCGACCTCCCGAACCGCGAAGACAGCGGCCTGATGAAGGGCGTCGAGCGCCTGCAAAACATAAAGGGCATCGCGACTATCACCTTCTCGACGGAAGACATAGTGCGACACCCTTTGGTATCGAAGATAGTCAAGGCTATTGGTTAGCCTTAACTATCGCATCGTAGTATTCGTACTTCTGCTGATATTCGGGCTTCTCGCGGAAACGGAAGCATACCTGCTTGAGGATATTTGCAAGATCGGCCCTGAGACCTTCGTCCTTGGTAACCTCGAATGCCTTCTCGTAAGGCTCGATGCAGGCTGTCATGGCGGCGGTGTACTCCTCCATAAGGGCATCGTACTTGCGCCAGTCGGACTCGGCATTGATCTTCTCTACAAGAGCGTCAGCCTTCTTTGAATAAACCTGAGCCTTGCCTATGTACGCGAACTCGTAGTCGGGTTTGGCCTCGGCACTGCGCTCGTATGCGGCAACTGCACCTTCCTCATCACCGAGCTGGAGGCGGATATTGCCCTCGACATAGTTGTAGTAGTAGAGGAAACGGCCGGTGGTATCGGTCTCGCGCGCGTTGTCGAGAAGGTCGAACAGACGGTCGGTATCGGTGCCGCGGAGCGAGTAGAAGTTGATGAGCTCGATGAGCACAACCTGGCTCTGAGGGCACTTTATGAAGGCTTCCTCGAGAAGTTCCTGGGCCTTGGCGTCATCCTTGTCCTGGTTGGCGGCGATATCGGCAAGCTTTACGAAAGCCTCGCCTTCACTTCCCCAGTAACCGTATTCGATGCAGCGGCCGTAGTAAAGTTTGGAAGCATCGAAATCGCCCGAAAGATATGCGGTGAGACCGGCGTTGTAAAGCGATACGGTATCAACCTCGCAGAGAGGAGCCTGGCTGAGGGCATCGGCACACATAACGAAGTTCCTGGATGCCTCCTTCATATCGCCAAGTGTGAAAGCGATGGTAGCGAGGATGTTGCTGCGGTCGTTGATAGTCTGCAGGCCGGCTACGATATCCTTGGATTTCTTACCGGCGGCGTCGAGTTCGGCTGCCTTGCTGAAAGCGTGCATTGCTTCCTCGAGGGCATTCTCGACAGCGGGCTTGGTAACGACAAGCGCTGCGATACGTCCGCCATCGTTGAGATAGCAGTCGAAGTTGGCGTACTTGTTGACAGTGAAAGCGGTTCCGTTGATATCCACCTGAGAGACTTCCGAGGGCTGCTCGAGCTTGCGGCCTTCCTGCTGGGCGATGAGCTGCATCTCCTGAAGCGAAGTGCCGACCATGAAGTTTCCGGTAGGAGCGTCGTATGCCTGAAGGTAAGCATTGGCCAGCTTGACCCAGGTGTCGGCCTTGGCAGCCTTCTTGGCGTCGGCAGCGGCGGCCTGAGCCTTTTCAACAGCCTTCTTGGCTGCTTCAACCTTCTTGTCCTGTGCCCCGGCGCTGAAAACGCAGAGAACCAGTGCGAGTGAAAGGATAATCTTTTTCATTTTTCTATTCTTTATTCGTTGTTTGTTTCCTGTACGGGCTGTTCAGGCTCAACCGCTGCTTCAGCCGTTTCTTCTTCGGGCTCCTCATGCGCAACCACGGATACGGCAGCGATGCTGTCCCCTTCGCGGATGTTTATGAGCTTGACGCCCTGCGTGGCGCGTCCGGCAACCCTTATGTCCGTCACGGCCATGCGTATCGTAAGGCCGCTGCGCGTGATTATCATAAGGTCGTTGTCTTCGGTCACGTTCTTTATTGCAACAAGCTTGCCAGTCTTGTCGGTGATGTTGAGTGTCTTGACACCCTTTGCGCCTCGGGCAGTGATACGGTAATCGTCGACGTCGGAACGTTTGCCGAAGCCGTTCTCGCTGACTACCAGCACGGTATGCTCGGCGGCGTCGGGTGCCGACTTGTCGGAACTGATTACGCCTACGACCTCATCGTCATCTTCGATGCTGATACCGCGGACACCCATCGAACTGCGGCCGAGTTCGCGTGCGCCCTGCTCGTTGAAGCGGCAGCAGCGGCCTTCGCGTGCGGCTATCATAATCTCTTCGCCGCCGCCGGTAAGGATGGCGTCAAGAAGGGCGTCTCCCTCCTTGAAGTTTATGGCGATGATACCCTTGTTGCGGCTGCGCGCATTCGCAAATTCGGTAAGGCAGGTACGCTTGATGACTCCGCGTCTGGTCACAAGAACCACGTAGTGTGCATCCGTGTACTCGCGGCTTTCGATTTTGGCTGCGTTGAGGTATGTACGGATCTTGTCGTCGGAATCGATCGAAAGCACATTCTGAACCTGACGGCCCTTCGAAGTGCGGGAGCCCTCGGGGATTTCATAGACTTTGAGACGGTAGCAGATACCCTTTTCGGTAAAGAAGAGCATCGTGCTGTGCATATTGGCCACGTAGATGTGCTCGATGAAGTCTTCGTCGCGGGTGGCGCTGGCCTTCTTGCCCACTCCGCCGCGGCTCTGAACGTGGAACTCGCTGAGCGAGGTGCGCTTGATGTAACCGAGATGCGAGATGGTGATGACCACGTCTTCGTCGGCGTAGAAGTCTTCGGGGTTGAATTCCTCGGCGCTGAGCTGGATTTCGGTGCGGCGCGCATCGCCGTACTTCTCCTTCATCTCGAGGCATTCCTTCTTGATGACATCCATCTGGGCCTCGACGCTGCCGAGGATGCGCTCGCACTCGGCGATGAACACCTGGAGGTTGTCATATTCGGCCTGGAGCTTGTCCTTCTCCATTCCGGTGAGCTGACGTATCCTCATCTCGACGATGGCGCCGGCCTGCATATCGGTAAAGCCATAGGCCTCCATAAGCCTTGCCTTGGCCTCATCCACGCTCTTGGATGAGCGCACGATGGCAATTATCTCGTCGATGATATCGATGGCCTTGAGCAGACCTTCGAGGATATGAGCCCTCTTGCGGGCCTTTTCAAGTTCGAAATTCGTGCGGCGCACCACTATGTCGTGACGGAATTCCACGAATTCGTGGAGTATGTCCTTGAGGGTAAGGGTGCGGGGACGGCCCTTTACGATGGCGACGTTGTTGAACGAGAAGCTGCCCTGAAGCTGAGTGTACTTGAACAGTGTGTTCAGCACCACATTGGCGTTCGCATCCTTCTTGACGAGGATTTCGATGCGTACGTCGCGCGTACTGAGGTCGCTGATGTTGGCGACGCCCTCTATCTTCTTGTCGTTCACGAGTTCGCCGATATGACGTATCATCTCGGCCTTGTTGACCATGTAGGGAATTTCGGTGATGACGATTTTCTGGCGTCCGCCTTCGGCCTCTTCGATTTCGGCACGTGCACGTACGACCACCCTTCCGCGGCCGGTGCTGTATGCGTCAACTATGCCCTGACGGCCCATCACGATGCCTCCGGTAGGAAAATCGGGACCCTTGATGTGCTCCATCAGGCCTTCAGTGTCAATATCGGGGTTGTCGATATAGGCGCAGATGGCGTCGCAGCACTCCGAAAGGTTGTGCGGAGCCATATTTGTGGCCATACCTACGGCGATACCGGCCGAGCCGTTGAGCAGCAGGAGCGGCAGCTTCGTGGGAAGGACCGTGGGTTCCTGGAGCGAATCGTCAAAGTTAAGGGCCATATCGACGGTATTCTTGTCGAGGTCGGCAAGAACGTCTTCGGACATCTTCTCGAGCTTGGCTTCGGTGTAACGCATGGCGGCAACCGGGTCGCCGTCCATGGAACCGAAGTTACCCTGACCGAAAATCAGCGGATAGCGCTGATTCCAGTTCTGGGCCAGACGGGCCATCGCATCATAAACGGAGCTGTCTCCGTGGGGATGATACTTACCAAGCACTTCACCGACGATACGGGCCGATTTCTTGGTCTGGCCGCCATAGGTGATTCCGAGATCTCCCATCCCGAAAAGAACGCGCCTCTGGACGGGCTTCAGACCGTCCCTCACATCAGGCAGCGCACGCGAAACGATTACGGACATCGCGTAGTCGATGTATGCCGTACGCATCTCGTGGTCGATTTCCACAGGCTCGATGAGACCGAGGACAGGCTCCTGATTCAATACTTCATTATCCATAAAAAACTACTTTGTTTCAGCGTTTGTATAAACATACAAAAATAGCGAAAATTCTTGGCAATAACAAATAAAAAATCGCTATTTTTGCCCTATGCAAACCCGCATTTCGACAGAGGTACAGACCATACTCGAATTCTCCCGCGACGAGGCGATGCGCACCGGCTGGATGCAGATCGGCGCCGACCACATCCTTCTGGGAATCCTGCGTCATGCCGACAACGACGCATGCCGCTGCCTCGACAGTTTCAACGTAAACCGGGACGAACTCAAGGCGAGCCTCGAGGGCAGCCTCTTCAAGCCCCGCGGGATATCCTTCGCCGAAGCGGACAACATCACCTTCGGGCGCAGTGCTCAGAGCGTGATAAGCCTCGCCTCGCTTGAAGCGTCCATGGCCGGAGCCGACCATATCTGCACCGCGCACCTGCTTCTGGCGCTTCTGCGCACGGCCAGAACGGCCGGTTTTTCATATTTCAGCGCCACCGGCATAGGGCAC
>JAZLKT010000071.1:0-11799 GCA_045597785.1 Candidatus Cryptobacteroides sp. | reverse complement strand
TTAAAACCGAAAAATGAGCATTGGTAACTGCACTATTTTCGGCTTTTCTAAGTAATAAACTGCACTAAAAGGATGTTGGCGTTCTTAATGTATAGGGCGGTGCGCCAGACGGCGCGCCGCTTTTTCGTTTTCGGCGATGAGTCCGGCCTCGGGCCGGTCGAAAGCGGCTACGAAGCGCTCCCAGATGATGTTCTCGGCAGTGGGGGACGGGTGCAGCAGGTCTTCGGCATAGAAACGGTAGTCGCGCAGTTCATCCAGCAGAATTTCATAAGCTGGAAAATAAACGCAGTGCTCCCGGTGCGCGGCAAGTGCCTTGTCCAGCGCAAGCAGCAGGGTGGCCTTGCTGAGCTGGTTGCCGTGCGCCCCGCTCTCGCCGCTGTGGCGTATGGGCGATACGGTAAAGATAATGTCCCTCTCTCCGCATTCGGAGATGATAGCCTCTATCGCGGCGGCGCACTCATCGGTCCCCAGCATCCTGTGGCGGAATTCGGCGGCCGGGCGCTTGAGGCAGTTCGAAACGGCGTTCCACACTCCGGGAGCCGTTTCCCTCTCCCATACGCAGGCTGTGCCGAGGGTAATGATCACCTTGTTACAGTCTTTCCAGAAGGCCGAGGCTGCGTCAAGCGCAGCGTTAGCGTCTTCGAGAAATGCGTCAGCCTCTTTTCTGGCAAAGGAAGTATGATGCTCGAACGAGCAGACCAGACCGGCGCCGGCACCCATCTGAACGCAGTCCTGCCGCCCGAAATGTCCGCCGGATGAAAGGCGTCTCAAGGCAGACAGAATCGACATCGGATTGTATAGCGTTCCGAACGGATTGCGGCACACCCCGAACCCTCCGTCCTGCATACGGCGGCCCATCGCATCCGAAAAGCAACTTCCGAGCAGAAGCGTCCTGTCCGCCACTCTCACGCCGAAGCCGTACTGCGGCACGCATACTTCTGTAATCAGTTTTATCATATCGGCTGCAAAAATAATTATATTTGCGTGCAATTCGGAAAAACCTATGAAAAGAGTCCTTTTTATTCTTGCGGCGCTTTCGCTCTGCGCCCCGGCCGTTGCGCAGGAGCAGGCCGGTGAGGCGGAGTCGCAGCTGTCTTTCTCGGCCCCCATCGCTTACCTTTTCGACAATCAGGAATTTGCGGCGAGCGGAGACAGGATAACCCCCTCGCAGACCATACATTATGTGGTAGCGGAGCCTCAGTTCTCGTTTTCGAGAACGGACGGCCGGGCAACTCACAATCTTGTGCTCGGATGCTCCCTATTTCATAATATGGGCGACAATCCGTTCAGTGTGAAGGATACCTTCAGCGAGGCCCTCATCTATTATTCCGGGCAGCTGCGCTCCGACAAGGGGCTCTTCAAGGGCACCGCAGGCATATACCCCAGGGCTTTCCTGAATGGCAGCTACAGCGAGTCGATGATTTCGGACATCACCGCCGAGACGGACGTCTATTGCGAAGGAATGATGCTCCAGTGGAAAGCCGAAAAGTTCAGCACCGAACTTGCCCTCGACTGGATGGGCGCCAAGGCCGAATTCCGCAAGGAACGTTTCAATATTCTCAGCGCGGGCGCATGGGCACTGACCGATGGCCTCACGCTCGGCTGGTGCGGAAGTTTCTATCACTATGCCGGCAGCATCGAGGCTCCCGGCGTTGTTGACAACCAACTGCTCGAGCCTTACGTGAGCTATACCTTCCGCGAAATAGGCTTCATCGATGCCATCAAGCTGCAGGCCGGCCTGATAGGCAGCTATCAGCGCGACCGCATCCGCGACCACGAGTACAGCGGCACGCCCCTGATGGAACGTCCTTTTACGAAACTTCTGCTCGCGCCGGAATTCAAGGCCGAGGTCAAGGCCGGACATTTCGGAATCCGCGAAACCGTTGCCTGCGGCGACAATCTCCTGCCTTTCTACAAGCTTTCGGACAGCGCCGGTCATCCCTACGGCCCGATGCTCTACCGCGGTTCGACAATGTACCGCGGAGGCTTCTACAGCCTTACTGAACTGCAGTACAGCCTCCTTTCGAAGGGGCCCTTCAGCCTCCTTGTCAACCTGAGGTTCCATGCCGGAGCTGAAGTCGGATTCATAGGCTCGCAGCAGGTTGTGAGCCTGTTCGTCGATTTTGCGAAATAGTATCTGCCGATGAAACGGTTTTTTCTTCTTCTGACGTTAGCACTTGTTCTGGCTGCATGCAGTGCCGGCTCTCCGTCTGACGGTACACATACACTCCATATCTTGAACACCGGCGATATGCACGGCGCATGGTTCGCGCAGAATTATACCGACCTCTCGCCACGGCCCAGCCTTATGGCTGTGAAGAGTTATGCCGACAGTATCCGCACCCTTTACGGAGAAGACAATGTGCTCCTGCTCGACGCTGGCGACTGCCTGCAGGGCGATAATGCCGCGTTCTACGGCAATTATGAGGACACGCACGGCAGACACCTGTTCGCCAGGCTTGCCGCCTATGCCGGCTATGACGCCGTGACAGTCGGCAATCACGACATCGAGGCCGGCCCCGCCGTTTACGGACGGGTTGAGAAGGACCTCGCCCGTTACGGAATCCCGCTGCTTGCGGCAAATGCCGTGAAAGCAGGCGGTAAATCTTATTTCCGCGATTACGCCGTATTCCGCAGGGCTGGTTTGAAAGTCCTCGTGATGGGCTTCACCAATGCCAATATCAAGGCCTGGCTGCCGGAAGAAAAGTGGGTGGGGATGGATTTCCGCTCGCTCGAGGGTTTTGCCCAGCGCCGCCTCGACCGTGCCACCGCCAAGGAGAAACCCGATGTAGTGGTTGTGGTTGCCCACAGCGGCACCGGCAGGGGAGATGGCTCTGTGCTCGAAAACCAGGGTCTCGACCTTTTGAACTCGCTCCGCGGCGTGGATGTGCTCATCTGCGGCCACGACCACAGGCCTTATGTCGAGAACCGCGATTCGATATGTCTGCTTGACGCCGGTTCGAAGGCTTCTCGCCTCGGACATGCGACGATAAGTGCCGATTACGACGGCGGAGTGCGTACGTCCGTCAGAACGGAGGCTGAACTCATACGCATCGAGGCGTCCCGGACCGACAGTGCCATGGCCGCCGCTTTCGCGCCCGATTTTGAAGCGGTGCGCGGCTGGACCCTCAGACCCGTCGGGCGGATCAGTGAGGATATCCGCACCCGCGATGCGATAGGGGGGCAGTGCTTCTATACCGATCTCATCCACAAGGTGCAGCTAGACGCCACCGGAGCGCAGGTGTCGTTCGCGGCTCCGCTCACTTACGATGGCAGCGTTCTGCGCGGCGATGTGAAATACAGCGACCTTTTCGTCATTTATCCTTTCGAAAACACCCTCGTGACCATGCGGCTGTACGGCCGTGAGATTGTCGATTACCTTGAATACTCCTACGACAACTGGATATGCAAGTACGACGGCACTCACGTTCTGCGTATGGAAGAGGGTAATGGCGGACGTTGGCGTCTATGCTCGCCAACCTTCAATTTCGATTCGGCTGGCGGCATCAATTACAGCGTTGATATCAACGGACATTTCGGAACGCGCGTGGAAGTGTCTTCGATGGCCGACGGACGGCCCTTCGAGCCCGACAGCCTGTACACTGTGGCGATGACTTCGTACCGCGCTTCGGGCGGCGGCGACCTTCTTCTCAAGGGCTGCCATCTTCTTAAGGAAGAACTGCCGGAAAGGGCCGATGCCGCATCATGGCCCGATATCCGAAGCCTTGTGGAAGGGTTCATAGCCCGCTATCCGGTTCTGGAGCCCGAACACTGCTCCGGAGTAGGAACGTGGAAATTCGTTCCGGACGACCAGGCCGCCGGGGCGTTTGAGGCCGATATGGGCCTTATCTTTAAAAAGCGTTGAGCCAAAGCTCGGCGCTCGTGTCGCTGCTCATCCTCCAGTCGCCGCGCGGGGAGAGTGCCACGGACCCTATCTTCGGGCCGTCCGGCATGCAGGAGCGTTTGAACTGCGAAGCGAAGAATCTCTTCACGAATACCTTGAGCCACTTACGCAGCTCGTCGTGGCTGTAGGCACCTGCAAAGGCGTTTTCCGCGAGAAGAAGTATCTTTTCCGGCGCCTTGCCGCTGAAAAAGTGGTAAAGGAAGAAGTCGTGCAGTTCGTAGGGGCCCACTATGTCTTCAGTGGGCTGGACACCGGGTACCAGTTCGGGTGAGATGGGTGTATCCACTATGTCCTTCAGGACGTCGAGGCAGTGCTCGGCGGCATAGCGGCCGACGATTTCGCGAATCAGGGTCTTGGGTACGTCGGAGTTGACCCCGTACATAGACATATGGTCGCCGTTATAGGTGCACCAGCCGAGTGCCAGCTCCGAAAGGTCGCCCGTGCCGATAACAATGCCGCCCTCTTTGCCCGCGAGATCCATCAGAATCTGGGTGCGCTCGCGCGCCTGGGCGTTTTCGTAGGTGAGGTCGTGCACCGAAGGATCCTGGGCTATGTCTTTGAAATGTTGGGTGCAGGCGGGCACGATGCTTATTTCGCGGCTTTCCACGCCCATCTTTGCAGGCAGCTCGAGAGCGTTGCCGTGGGTGCGCTCCGATGTGCCGAACCCGGGCATCGAGACGGCGAGGATGAGTTCGCGCGGCCAGCCGAGACGGTCGTAGGTCTCGCAGGCGACAATCAGTGCGAGGGCCGAATCGAGCCCGCCGCTGACACCTATGATGCTGCGGCATTTCCCGAGGTGTTTCAGACGCGTTGCCAGGCCGCTGACCTGCATGTCGAGTACTTCGCGGCAGCGCGCTGTCTTGTCAGCTTCGCTACCGCTCCCCACAAAAGGGTGCGGATCGACGCTCCTCAGGAGCCCTGCATTGAAGTCGGTTCCGGCGGCGGGGCCGCAATCGACCGTTTTGTATTCTGCTCCGGTGCCGGTGTAGGGCCAGGCATCGGCCCAAAGCACTCCGTCACGCGAGTAATTGACGTATTTCGCGCGGCTCTGACGTATGGATTCGAGGTCGAGGTCGGCTGTGATGCGTGTGGCCTCGAGCTTGTAACGCTCGTTTTCGGCAATGCGCGCGCCGTTCTCGTAAACCATCGAGGATGCGCCCCAGACAAGGTCGGAGCTCGACTCGCCGAATCCGCACGAGCAGTAGACATAGCCGCAGAGAAGGCGGGCCGACGTGGCGCCTATCATATTGCGGCGGTATTCGTGCTTGCCTATCTCCTCGTCCGAGGCGGAGAGGTTGAGTATCACTTCGGCTCCGCTGAGCGCAGCGTATGTGCTGGGAGGGATGGGGGTCCATATGTCCTGGCAGACTTCGATGCCTATTGTCGCGTCTCCGATGCGGAAGAGCTGGAGTATGCCCATCGGGGCGTCAAAACCCGCATAGTGCGCCGTAACGGTCTGCTTTCCGAGTGCGGTGCCTGTCTCGAAGTAGCGCGGCTCGTAGAATTCGCCGTTTCCGGGCAGGTAGGCCTTGGGCACTATGCCCAGAATCTTTCCGGCTCTGAGCACGATTGCGGCGTTGTACAGGCGCGCACCGTGGCGGACAGGGGCTCCGACGACCAGCGCGGCTTCGAGGCCTGCCGTCTCGCGCGCTATGCGCTCAACGGCTTTTTCGGCGCCCTCGTAAAGGGCCTGCTGGTTGAAGAGTTCTCCGCAGGTATAGCCGCTCACGCAGAGTTCGGGGAAAAGGATGACCGACGGCCTTGCCGTGGAGCAGAGAGCCTTGCTCTCGGCTATAATTTCATCCGCATTGCGCTCCGGTACGGCTACGTGAACCAGGGGTGATACGGCTGAGATTCTGATGAAATGATATTTATCTGCCATTGCGGTCGCAAAATTACGCAAAAATGACTAAATTTGTGCGTTTTCGACCATAATTTAGAAACGATACATTCCAAGATGAGAATAAGGGACTTTCTTGTTGTTCCGGTGCTTGCCGCCATCGCATTCTGCTCGTGCGGTACACCGAAGAATATGCCGTATTTCCAGGACCTCGAACCGGGCGTCGGCGACACTATTTCCGTTTCCCAGACCATACGGTTGATGCCGGGCGACAAAATCTCCGTCATAGTCAACTGCCGCGATGCCATGCTCGCCAGTATGTTCAACCTCTCGTACGCCACACGCTATGTCGGCCAGACCAATCCCGAACAGATGTCCGCATCGCAGAGTACAGGCGTGCAGGGCTATCTGGTCGATGAAGAAGGCTGCATCGACATACCCGTTCTGGGTTCCGTGAAGGTGGAGGGGCTTACCCGTAACGAAGTTGCCGCCATGGTGAAGCGCTCGCTTGTGGAGAAAGAACTCCTCAAGGATGCGGTCGTTACCGTCGAATACCTCAATCTGCGAGTCTCCGTGCTGGGTGAGGTGCTCCGCCCGGGCCGCGTGAACATAGACAAGGACACATTCACCATCCTCGACGCGCTGAGCGCCGCCGGAGACCTTACCATTTTCGGCCGTCGCGAGAACGTCCGCATTATGCGCACGGAGGACGGTGTCTGCAAGACCTATGTCGTAAACCTCTGTTCCGGCAAGGAACTGATGTCCTCGGAAGTCTACTACCTTCAGCAGAACGATATCATATATGTCGAACCCAATGACGTGCGTGCCCGTCAGAGCACTGTGAACGGCAATAATATCCGTTCGGCTTCGTTCTGGCTGAGCATAGCGTCTCTGCTCACCACGATTTCATATTACTTTATTCTGAGATAATTCACGATGGAACAGCAATACAGCCAGATTCCTCCGCATAACGTCAACAACCCCGGGGCTCCACAGGAGGAGAATTTCAATTTCGTCGATCTCTTGCGCTCCTGCATCAAGCACTGGGACCTTTTCCTGATATCCACCATAGTGTGTGTCGCGGTCGGCGTCCTGCTCGCCCTTAAGGCGGAGCCGGTCTATACACGGACCGCCACCATACTTATCAAGGAAACGAATGTCCGCAAGGTAAGCCACTCGGAACTCGAGACAATGCTCGCTACGGCGGGGCAAGGCAGTTCCAAACTTGCCAACGAGGTTGTTGCTTTCCAGGCTCCTTCACTTATGAGCGAAGCGGTTCGCAGGCTCTCCCTCGAAACCGAATACCGCCTCGACGGTCACTTCCACGACACTGTCCTTTACGGCAGCCAGGTTCCCGTAGTTGCATCTTTCGATGACTTCCTGCCCTCTTCTCCCATAAGTTTTGACATCTGCCCTTCGGCCGACGGCCGCATCGAGGTGTCGCACATAAACTATCCCGGTGCCCCCAGGACCACCTTCAGAGACAAGACGGTCATTACAGTGGAGCCCGACTCCACCTTCTCGACTCCCTGCGGTGAGGTCAGGCTTTCCTTCAACCCCTACCGTGATACCGCCGCTCTCTGGACACGGCCCATTCACGTCGTGCATATGACGAATGCCGGGGCCACACGCAAGTTGATGGCCGGATTCTCGACATCGGAGGTCAGCCAGAAGACACTTGCCGACGTGCTTATGATAACGAGCGTCGATGCCAATCCCGCGAGGGCCTGCGACCTGCTTAACATGCTCCTCATCATCTACAACGAGAATTGGGTGGAGGATAACAACAGGACAGCGCTCAGCACTTCGCTCTTCATCAAGGATCGCCTTGCCGCGCTTGAAGGCGAGCTCCGCTCGGTGGATGAGAAGATATCCGGTTACAAGGGCGAGAACCTCATTCCCGATGTCGGCGCGGTTTCGTCGCTGATGATGAGCCAGAGGACCGATATCACACGCCAGCTGCGCGAACTCGAAAACCAGCTTTCGATAAGCAAGTATCTCCGCACCGTGCTCCGCACCACTTCCGACGAGGGCGGGCTCCTTCCCACACCGACCGGCCTCAACAACACCGGCATCATCAACCAGGTCAACGAATACAACTCCAAACTGCTTACACGCGACAACCTGCTTGCCAGCTCTAGCGCAAGGAATCCTCTGGTCGCCGACCTTACAGCCAACCTCGAGAGCCTCAGGGACGCAATAGATGCGTCGGTCGAAAATCAGATTAACACCATCGAGCAGCAGATACACTATCTCCAGCACCAGGAAGAGCAGAACGCACGTCAGATAGCCGCCAGTCCCGAGCAGGCCAAGGACCTTCTCTCGTACGAGCGACAGCAGAAGGTCCAGGAATCGCTCTACCTGCTCTTGCTCCAGAAACGCGAGGAGAACGAACTGTCGCAGGCGTTCACCGCCTATAACACACGCATCATCAACCCTCCTTACGGAAGCCCCAGCCCCACATCGCCCCATAAGGGCAGGATGGTGCTGATTGCCTTTATCATAGGGCTGTGCATTCCTCTCGGGCTGATTTATCTGCGCCTTGTGCTCGACACCCGTGTCCGCGGGCTCAAGGACCTCGATTCAATGAACGTTCCCGTCCTCGGCGAACTGCCCAGCAACGACGGAAAACCGAGAGGTTTCATCTCCGAGATAGTCAATGCCCGTCGGAGCGTCAATTCCGACGTGAGCAGCATTGTAGTCCGTTCCGGAAGACGTGACATCATCAACGAAGCGTTCAGGGTTCTCCGCACGAATTTCGAATTCGTCAACAAATCGACTCCCGGCAAAGTCAATCTCCTCACTTCGTTCAATCCCGGCTCGGGAAAGACCTTCATCTCGATGAATATTGCCTCGTCGCTTGCGATAAAGGGAAAGAAAGTCCTTTTGATAGACGGCGACTTCCGCAAGGCTTCGTTGAGCCGTAACTTCGGATTCAAACACGTCAAGGGTCTTTCCGATATACTTGCCGGCGAAAGCATCGGAATAGATGCCCTCATACACGAGACCGATCAGGACAATCTTTTCATCCTTCCCGTCGGCACCATCCCTCCCAACCCGGCCGAGATGCTTTCGAGCGACAGTTTCGAAAACATAATCGCCTCTCTTCGCGAGCGGTTCGACTTTATATTCATCGATTCCGCCCCCGTCAACGTGGTGGCTGATACGAGCATTATCATGAGGGTCGTTGACAGGTGTATGTTCGTCGTCCGCTGCGGTCTTCTCGAAAGGTCGATGCTGCCGAAGCTCGATCAGATGTACGTCCAAGGCAACTTCCCGAATATGTCCGTTGTCCTTAACGCAAGCAAGCCTGATATGGGACGCTATTCGTTCCGCTACGGCACGTCCGGGGCTTACGGCTCCTACAAATACGAGCCAGAGGACGGCAAAGCATAAATCGCGCGATGTGTCTGTTCCATAAAAAGGTGAGCCTGGAAAAGCTGTTCTGCGGCTTTACCGACTGTCACTGTCATATCCTGCCCGGCGTTGACGACGGATTCCGTACCATGGAACAGAGTGTCGATGCTCTGCGCCGTTATCGCGATCTCGGAGTGGGCTGCGTATGGCTCACCCCGCACATAATGGAAGATGTCCCCAATGAGCCCGAGGCCCTCGAGGCCCGGTTCGAAGAGCTTCGCGACGCTCTGCAGGAGGCCGGAGTGGATATCGAACTCCATCTCGCCGCCGAGAATATGATGGACGTGCTTTTCGAAGAACGTCTCTCCGAAGGAAAGGTTCTCCGGTTCCAGGACGACTCGCTTCTGGTTGAGACGTCCTACTTCACTCCGCCGTACGACCTGTACGGTATTCTGGAACGCGTGAAATCCGCCGGTTTCTTCCCGGTGCTTGCCCATCCCGAGCGCTACATCTATATGGGGGACAAGGATTACAACCGCCTTCATGCAATGGATGTGCGGTTCCAGCTTAATATCTCATCGCTTGCCGGCCTGTACGGCAAGACCGCCCGCGCCAAGGCCGAAAAGCTGCTGCGCAAGGGCTGGTACTCGTATTTGGGCACAGACCTTCACAGACGCTCGATGCTCGATACCCTGCTTGATTCGAAGATTGATAAAAAACTATATAATTTGTTACCGAGATGAAATTAGACAAGATTCTTCAGTTGTTTGTGGTCAAGGAAAAGAAATTCTTCCCTCTCTATGTCGAGTCGGCCGAGAATATTCTTAAAGCGGCGGAGTTGCTTGTGCAGATTACAGCAACTGAAGATGCCGATGAAAGACGCATCCTCAGCCACCGCATAAAAGAATACGAGACGGCCGGCGACCGTATTACCGACCGGATAATCAGCGAACTGATAGATTCGTTCGTCACCCCCTTCGACCGTGATGACGTGCATATGCTTGCCGAGGATATGGACACCTTTCTCGACAATATCCGCGATTCTGCCAAGAAGTTCGCGATTTATCAGCCCAGGAAGAGCAAGAAACTCGCCGAGATAGCAATGTATATACGCCGCGATGCCGAGCTCCTGGTGGAGATGACCCGCAACTTCGACAATATGCGCGACGACGTGAAGAAGTTCACCGAAAGCTGCGACGAAATCAAGGAAAACGAGCATATCTGCGACGATATCTACGAGAGCTATATGTCCAATCTCTTCGAGTTCGAGAAGGATGCGGTCGAACTTGTCCGCAAAAAGAACATCCTGCAGGCACTCGAAGATACTTCCGACGTTGCAAAACGTCTTTCGGGAAGCATACGCAGCATAGTCGTGAAAATGAGCTAGAGCCGATATGGTTGCAGTAGTTCTCATAACCGTGTTCATCGCGCTCCTGTTCAATTTCACGAACGGAATGAACGATGCCGCGAACTGTATTGCCACCGTCGTGGCCACGAAGGCGCTGACA
The DNA here is from genome assembly GCA_045597785.1 of Candidatus Cryptobacteroides sp. GTDB lineage: Bacteria > Bacteroidota > Bacteroidia > Bacteroidales > UBA932 > Cryptobacteroides. The sequence continues at coordinate 1,190 of JAZLKT010000071.1, read as the reverse complement.
CCTGTCCAGGCGGTTGCCTGGGCTGCATGCTGGATCTTCTCCGCCCTGTTCATCTTCGATATGACCGTCGCCGCGACCATGGGCTCCGGAATCGTTGACCAGAACTGCATCGACGTATATGTCATCCTTTCCGCTCTGCTTGGTTCCGTTCTCTGGATTGCGTTCTGCACTAAGTTCGGCCTGCCCATCTCGGCTTCGCACGCCCTCATAGGCGGACTCATCGGGCCGGTATGGTTCGGGTTCGGTTCCTCACATCTTATTTCCAGCGGAATCCTCACTATCGTTGCCTTCATAGTGATTTCGCCTTTGCTTGGCCTGCTGATGGGATTCATCCTGAACTGCCTGTTCAGCTTCTTCCTGCGCAAGTCCAAACCCAAGAAGGTGGACAAGAGTTTCAAGCGGCTGCAGCTGCTTTCGTCGGCCGCTTTCTCGCTCGGCTTCGGCGGTAATGACGGCCAGAAGACGCTGGGTGTCATAGCCATTCTGCTTGCTTCGGCCTTTGCCGCACAGCCCGACAGCCCGGTGGTCCAGTTGCTTTTCGGCAACGAGGCGGTCCGCGTCGGCGCATATACGGCCGAAGGTCTGGCGGTTGAAGGCGCCGGGTTCTTCGTGCCCTCCTGGCTCAAGTTCACCTGCTACGGCCTCATCTCGCTCGGAACGATTACCGGAGGATGGAAGGTCATCCGCACCCTTGGCGACGGCCTGAGCAAGATTACGCCCGTCAAGGGATTCTGCTCGGAACTGTCTGGCGCTTTCACGCTTATCATCACCGCTGTGCTCGGAATCCCCGTAAGTACCACGCATACCGTTACAGGAGCGATCATCGGTACCGGACTCGACCGCGGAGTGAAGAGAGTCAAGTGGATGACGGCGAAGAATATCGTATGGGCATGGGTGCTTACAATCCCTGCCGTGATAATAGTTTCGGGTTTCGTGTACAAATTGATTTTATTTGTATTGAAGTTTGTAAATTAGTATATTTGTGAGCCTGTGCAATATGGTTGAGACTCTTCAGACGAACATCGAAAAGCTCATTGCCCTTTACGAACGTGAAAGGCAGAGGGCCGACGCCCTTGCGTCCGATCTGCTTCTGGAGCGCGAAAAGAACCGTTCGCAGCAGGCGAAAATAGTTGAATTGAAAAAAGAAATTGAAGATAACAACCTGCTGGGTGCATTCGGAGGCGTCGACA
>JAZLKT010000070.1:0-49211 GCA_045597785.1 Candidatus Cryptobacteroides sp. | reverse complement strand
GGGCAATGGCGATACGCTGGGCCTGACCCTCGCTGAGACCTCCCCCAATCTCCGCAATGGAAGAATCCAGACCGTCCGGAAGATCGAACACAAACCCGGCCTCGGCAGTCTGAAGGGCGGTACGCATCTGCTCGTCATCAGCATCCGGATCGGCCAGACGAAGATTCTGCCTGATAGTACCGCTGAGCAGCGTATTTCCCTGAGGCACATACATGAAATTGCAGCGGGAAGTCTTGCCGCACTCGACCGATTCCTCGCCCGAATAAAGGCGTATTGCGCCCGAATCGGGCTTTACAAAGGCAAGCAGCAGGCGGATGAGCGTACTCTTCCCCACTCCCGTAGGCCCGGTGATGGATGTGAAACTTCCCGGTTTGAAATCGAAATCAAGCCCCGAAAGAACAGGCGCACCACCGTCCTCATAAGAGAAGCCCACGTTCTCGAGCCGTATTCCCGGGGCGCCGGGGAGCAGAAAGTCGGGGTCATCAGCCTCGGTATCGAGCGAAAGCACTTCGGCAAGCCTTTCCTCTGAAGCGATTGTCTGAATGAACGCGGGGATGCAGTTGGCAATCTGTGCCACAGGCCTCTGGACCTGGCCGACAAGTTGGAGAAAAGCCACCATCACGCCATAGGTGATGGTCCCGTCACGAAGTCCGAACACACCCCAGAGGAAGGCAAGAAGATATCCTGAAGAGAAGCCGATCTGCATGAAGGCACGCGAAATGGCCGAATAGCGCAGGCGCTTGCGTGTAATGTCGAGTTCATCGTTCTGAAGGTCCCCGAGAGTTCCTTCCGCCATATCTTCCGAGCCCATTGCAAGATCGACCGAACGGAACTGCAGATGCTCCTGCATATGGCCCTGGATACGGCCGTCGATAGTACGTATGCGGGTAGAGAGCTCGCGCTGTTTACGGAAGAAAAGTCTGCTGCCAACAACAGCCACGGGCATAATGAAAACCAGCACCCAGGCAAGCGAAGGCGAAAGCTTGAAAAGGAAGATACACGCGGCGACGAACTGACATACCACTGCCAGCACGCTCGGCAGAACCGAGCACAGGAACTCGCATATCACGCGGATATCCTCTTCAAGGCGGTTGACGATATCGGCACTGTGGAATTTCTTCTGCCCGCTCCAGGTGCTGCGCATCACGTGCGAGAACATCTCTGTACGGATGCGGTTCTTTGCCGAGATGGTAATGCGTCCCTGGGTGTATGAAGAGCAGACACGGCTTGCAACCTGCATTGCCATCACCAGCGCCATCGCAATGATGGCCGGAGCGAGGGCGCCTTCCCTCGCACCTGTCGCGGTATCGACAACGCTGCGGCTGCAGGCCACAAAAGCAAGCGAGCAGCTCACCTGCAGAAGGGTCAGGAGCGCGTAAAGGGCTATTCCGGCCCTTCCGCCTTTGGAAAAGCGGAGGATACCGCGTACCGACGATTTGAACGGGCGCATTCTATTCGCTTACGATTCCTGCCTCTATCCACTTGGCGGCGATAGCCTTCGAATCGGCAAGGGCCTGCTCGTAGGACACTTCATACTTTTCGGCAAGAAGCGTTGCGAGGGTCTCGGGCGTGAATTCCTTGTCCTGAATATTCTCCCACAGATAGGCCGCTGTGGAATTGAGCGAAATCATCTTATTGAAATTCACCAGTTTATTGCCCTCGGGAACGATTATCCTTTCGCGCCCGAGAGAGCGCATCTTGAATCCTTCTACTGCTTTCATACGACTCTTCTATATATTGCCAAATAAAATCTTCTTACGATGTACGGCAGAGCGTTCCATCTTGCCGCCCTGCGCACGGAGGGCATGAATTCGCGTCCGTCAGGCTTCAGGATGGCCTCAACCACCCCCACGACATCCGAGGCCGAAGCCTGTTCGGTGCCCCTCAGGTTGCCATCCCCCTTCAAGGTAACAGTACCGTCCGCAACTGACACAACGCGGTGCAGTACCCAGATACCGGAGGATATCTTCGCCAGTACCATATCCCCCGCCGCGAAAGGTTTGCGCACAAGACGCACGCTGTCGCGCTCGCCCACTATAAACGGGAGCATACTGCTGCCTTTGGTTCGAATCTCCACCGGATGGCCCTCATCAAGCAGACGCGCCACCTCGGCGAGCATTATCTCGTTAGGCAGGGAAACACTGTTCATCTCACACCTCCGGCACAAACCTCGGCCGCCTCGTCATCGGGCCGGCAATCGAGAGTGAAACAGGGCGTAGTGGTCACCACCGCCTCAATGGTTGAGTGAAGCCCGTCAGCCATCGCCGGATCGGCCTTGAAGCCGGAGCAGGACGAATACACCGAGGCATAGGCCTCGAACACGCTTATCGGGTTGAGCCGGTTCTCCGCGCTGCGATGGATGTTCACAAACGCCCCTACCGGACAGGAATCGTTGATATAGCAAGGCGTCTTGCCGCTCCAGGGAGAGCCGTAAACCCGCACGCTGCCATCTTCGAGCACCCGCACCACCGGGTTGTCGTCGTTCAGAAGCGAGCTTCCGGGTATGTTCTTGAGCCACAGACGGCTGTGCGTACTCTTTCCGGTGCCGCTCTTTGCAAGGAACAGATAACCTTTCCCGCCGTTCTTTATGACGGAAGCGTGCATCTCGAGCGTTCCGAGCGTAGCCGTGCGGAAGGCAAAAGTCAGCATGATGGCGTTGTTCAAAGCGAAAAGGGCATCATCGCCCGAAAGGATGTGCAGAACAGCGTGTGTGTAATCGGGCGAGATGAGAACTTCCCCGCTCACCGGGCGCTCCGAAGTCGGACTCATACGTGCGATAATGCCCTCGGCGCAACTGAACAGGGTGATTTTGGTCTCGCCCGGCTCGGTAGGCTGGTCGTACAGAAGGCTTTCTGCCGAATGGGGCAGAGACTCGGACAACTCGACCGAAAAGACGGGATCGGCCTCAATACCCTCGCAGGCAAAAGGAGCATACTGCGACATCAGCCCGGCCAGTTCTTCAGGAACCGACACATTGAAAATGTGACCCGCGACGCAGTAGGACTTGAGCATACCTCGCAAAGATAGTGGAAAATGATTATATTTGCACGATTAGTCAATTCAAAATCGTTCCCTTTATGGACATAAACGAATATCTCGATTACAATACAGGACGCGAAAGGCTCGCGATGCCCGAATACGGGCGCAACGTGCTCAAGATGGTGGAACAGCTCAAAGCCATTCCCGACCGCGAGAAGCGCAGCGAGCAGGCCCGCGCCGTCATCAAGGTTATGGAACAGCTCAACCCTGCGGTGCGCACCCAGGAGAACTACGAGCAGAAGCTCTGGGACCATCTGTACATAATTTCGGGCTTCGACCTCGACGTCGATTCCCCTTATCCCAGCCCCATAGCGGCCGATTTCGAGACCAAACCGGTCCCCATTCCCATGAAAGGCGACAAGATAAAGGCAGCGCACTACGGACGTAATATCGAAAAGATTATGGACCTTATCTGCGAACAGAGCGAAGGCGAACTGCGCGACTACCTTACGGTCCAGCTCGCCACATATATGCGCCAGCAATACCTTATCTGGAACAAGGACTCGGTCGAGGATGCAACCATATTTTCCGATATCGAAAAACTCTCCGAGGGCCGCATCAAGGTTCCCGAAGGGCTGTCGCTCGAGAAACTGTCCGCCGGAACATCATTCTCGCGCCCTACGCTGATGATGGGCCAGGAAGGCTCTTCCAAGAACAAAAACCGCAAAGGCGGACGCGGCAAACAGAACAGAAGGCACTAGAAAACGATGAAAAGACTCACCGACGAACAGAAATCGCTCGCAAGCAAGATAAGCGGCCTGCTGGTGGCAGCCTTCGCGATTTTTACCTTTACCGGAATAGTTTCATATCTGCTTCATTGGCAGGAAGATATGAGCGGGCAGGAAATAGCCGGCGCCGCCGGCACACTCGGCGCGCGTTTCGGCGAGTTCCTGGTCTGCGACTGTTTCGGACTCGGCAGTCTTGCATTTCTGGTGATTCTGGTGGCAGTGGCTTCAAGGCTGCTGCTCGGCAAGTGGTCGTCAGGTCTTATCCGCACCACGGTCCTGGCCGTGACCGGAGCCATGCTCTGCTCGTTCATATTCGCATTCATAGGCAAACTCATCGGCATCCAGTATGTCTTCGGAGGAGGACTCGGAGGACAACTCGGCACACTTGTAACCGACTGGTCGGGAGCCCTCGTGGGAGACATAATGACCGGAGTGGTCCTGTTCATCCTGGCCGTGGTCTGGACGTGCTTCTTCAGCAAAAGATTCACAGCCTGGCTGAGCTCGCTCGGAAGTCGGAAAAAGTCGGCGGAAGACACGCCGGCCGTGCCGGAATCCGTGCCGGAAGACACAGTCGAAGCGGCAGAGCCTGTTGCCGAGACGGTTCCGGCAGACACGGACTCCCCCGCCTCCGAGTCCCCTGCGGCTGCTGACGCCCCGGCCGAAGGCGGCGAAAGCAACGAACCCGGGCTCGAAATAGTCGAAGACGACGGCGTAAACACCGCAGTCCAGAAGGAACTGCCCCGAATCGACAACCGCCTCGACCCGCCCGACGGACTTCCGAAATACAAGTTCCCTTCGCTCGACCTTCTCGGCACATACGAGCACATGAGGGTGGAGGTATCGCCCGTCGAACTCACCAAGAACAAGAACAAGATCTGCGCTACGCTGGCCAACTACAGGATTCAGGTAGCCGAGGTCAAAGCCATAGTCGGCCCCACCGTCACGCTGTACAAGGTTTATCCCGCACCCGGAGTCAAGATTGCATCAATCAGGACCCTCCAGGACGATATCGCAATGTCTCTGGCGGCCAAAGGCGTACGCGTCGTCACCCTTACCGATTCGGTAGGTATCGAAGTGGCAAACGAGAAGCCCAGCATAGTTCCTCTGCGCGGCCTGCTCAATGACGAATCTTTCCGCGAGAGCAAAGCCGACCTGCCCATTGCCATAGGCTACACCATCACCCAGAAGGTGAAGGTCTTCGACCTGGCCGACGCACCGCACCTTCTCATCGCCGGTGCTACAAAGCAGGGTAAGTCCGTGGGACTCAACGTCATAATCGCTTCGCTCCTTTACAGCCGCCACCCGTCGGAACTCAAGTTCGTGTTCATCGACCCGAAGATGGTGGAATTCTCGGCCTACTCGCAGCTGCTCAAGCACTACCTTGCGGTTCTTCCCGAAGCCGGCAGCGAAGAGGACGAGAAGGAGAGGGCCATCGTCAAGAAAGCCGCCGACGCCGAAAAGATACTCCGCTCGCTCTGCGACGAAATGGACAACCGCTACGAGTTGATGAGCAAGGCGGGCGTAAACAAGATTACCATCTACAACGACCGCTACAAAGACCACAAGCTCAATCCGCAGAACGGGCACAAGTTCCTTCCCTACATAGTTGTAATCGTCGACGAGTACGCCGACCTCACGATGAGCCTCGGTGGAAGTGCCGAAAGCAGGAACTCGAGCCGAAGCATACAGACATCCATCATCCGCCTCGCCCAGAAAGGCCGTGCCGCGGGCATGCACGTCATCCTCGCGACCCAGAGGCCTTCGGTAGATGTCATCAACGGCCTTATCAAGAGCAACTTCCCTATGCGCATCGCGTTCCGCACATCGTCGCGCATCGACTCCACCACCATTATCGACGCGCCCGGAGCCGAAAAGCTTATCGGCAAAGGCGATATGCTCTTCTCAGCCGGCATCGAGAGCGAGCGTATCCAGTGCGGTTACATTGATGGAACGGAAATTGATGCCATCACCGATTACATAGGCAGTCAGACAGGTTGGGGACGCTGCTACAACACGCCCTACTACCTGCCGGAGCCCAAGTGCGAAGACGGCGGTGCAGGCGCAGGCGGCGGAGATCTCGGAGACCTCGACGAGCGCTTCAAGGAGGCGGCAAGACTGGTCGTTGCAAACCAGAAAGCCAGCACCTCATACCTGCAGACCCGGCTCGCAATGGGCTTCGCCAAGGCGGCCCGCGTGATGGGACAGCTCGAAACGGCCGGTATCGTCGGTCCTCAGGACGGCGCAAAGCCGCGCGAGGTTCTCATCCAGAGCGAAGACGCACTTGAAGAACTGCTCGGCAACCTTTGATAACAGGTCATTCGTCATGAAACGGCTCCTCGCCATATTTCTTGTTCTCGGCGCCTGCCTTACCGCGGGGGCCCAGGACATCGACGGACTGCTCGAGGCGGTCCGCACCAAACGCATCTCATTCAATTACTCCTATACCATAGAAGGCAAGGTTCCCGTAATCTACAAGGGGAACGTCCTGATGCAGCAGGGCTGCTATTATGCGACGGGAGGAGGCCTGCGAATCTGGTGCGACTCGCTCTCGCGATGGACTTCGGACGAAACCAACCGCGAACTGTACATCGAGGCCGCCGGCGAGGCCAACGACTTCTTCGCCAACGCCGAATATTACCTGCAGGACGTATATGACCTCCAGTTCGGCAAAGACTCCTTCAAAGGCAAGTACGCCGATCCACAGACCGGCGTACAGGCAGATTTCGTAATCAGCGAGATTCTCTTCTTCCCCGCCATCGAAGACATCACGCCCTTCGTCTTCGACGAAAGTTCGCTCGATAGCGGCTGGGTGGTTACTGACCTTCGGTAGCTCCGGTCAGAGAGGCAAGGAACTTGTCGATAACCTCAAGGCGGTGTTCGAAAGCCTTGTAGGCGTAGTCAACCTCTTCTTCCCAGGTCGAGAACGCAACGAGTCCGACTCCGATGTGCACGTCGGGGTCGATTATCTTCCACTTTTCGAAATTGGCTTTCTGGGCATAGGAAAGTTTCTCAATCACGTCATCCATAGCGGCCTTGATTGCCGGGACATTCTTCTTGAATTTCTCCCACTCCGCCTTCACGACATCCACGAACCAGGGGTCTGAGAACAGAGGTTCGAAATACTTGCCCCTCGACCAGAAGATATCGTCAAGATTCGGCTGGCCGTCGGGATAGCGGGTCCAGCCTCCGCTGGCCGCCGGACGGTACGCGAGGCCGAGGCTCCACTCTCCATCCCAGGCCGGGTACATCTGAATCTTCGCATCGTGCGACTTCATGACGAAGTACAGATTGGGCTCGTAGTTGAGCGTGGTTTCGAACACTATGTACCACTTGGCAAAGGTCACGGGGTCTATCATAGACCTGTAACCCCGGACGGGGTCGGCGAGTGAGTCGGAATACAGGATACTTTCAAGTTTGTTGAACTTGTCCACAATATAATTGTAGTTATCGTCCCCTTCAACGATTTCGCCATCATCGGGGTCGGGATACTTGAAGGTATAACTGAGGTTCTTGAGCTTGGTCCTGAAATACCACGGCTCATCCGAAAGAGCATTGTTGTTCTGGACTATGAAGCCGTCGTCGTCAATATTGACGCGGTGCTTGGCCTGTTCAACCTGGTCGCAAAGAATGTATATGCCGTTATAGTCTCCGTTTATGTAAAGGTCCACATACACATACGGAGACGTATATGGCATCCCTGCCGCCTTCGACACTTCATACATCCAGGCGCTGCGGGTAAGGGATTTGTCGGAATAGTCGGCCAGAAGCACCCAGTCCTTGTTGGAATACAGCCCGAAGGGCCCCTGCTTGGCGTCGAACTTGAGTTTGTATGGTTTCTTCGGATATGACGATGTTCCGTTTCCTCTGATACGTATGCGGCCGCTGGCGTGGAAGCGCGTCCGCTCGGGACAGTTGCGTATCTCGAACTGCGCGGTCACATAGTCGTCCTTGCTGATCACGGCCTGATTGTCCGTATCGACATAAATCTTCGGAAATCCGGAATCTACGGTAAGATACACCCTGTAGGAGCGCACATTGCCGTACTCGTCTTCAAGGCGCAGTTCCGTAGCCTGACTGAGGTCGATGCGGTTCTTCGCCGAGCCGATTTCAAGCCCCTGGGCATAAACGGCCTCGTACTTTCCTTCAAGCGAAAGAATCACGCCCGCCGCGCTTCGCAGTTCGGGGCAGAAGCCCTTGACACTCAGCCTGAGGCTGTCGACGGCAAGGTCGAAGTCTTTGGAAAGACCGGGGTTATCGGCAGCCTTGAGTGAAACAGAACTCAAATACAGTTCCACCGGAGTTTCGTCCCCGGGGGCTTCCGGACCGGCGGGTTGCGGTTTTTCCTGGCAGGCGGCAGCAAGAAAGACAAGAGCTAATATTGGGTAATGTTTCATCATAGCGGCAGAGGGGTAATAAGGTCGGCATAGGTCTTCCAACCGGAATCGTTCTTATAGTCTTCCACAAGAGCGGCCGGGACGCAGATTCTCTTGAGTGCACCGCAGTTCTTCAGTGCATTCGAGGCGAAAGTGACCACCTGGCCTTCGCACAAAAGCGTCAGTTCCTCCAGATTCCTGCAGTCCTGACACAACTGTGATGAGAGTGCGGTCACGCCTGTGGGAAGGGTAAGGTTTTCGAGCGCCGTGCCCATAAAGGCCTTGACGCCCACAACATTCACGCTGTCGGGAATATCGAGTACGCGCAGCGACGAACAGCCGTTGAACGTGTTCTGAGGAATAGTCTTAATGCCTTGAGGGAGAACAATGTCTTCAAGGGCACTGCAGTTCTGGAAAGCGTTGTTATTGATCTTTGTCACGGACTCCGGCATCACCACCTTGCGCAGCGCCGTGCAGCCGTAGCAGATGCTTGCGGGCACGGACACGAAAGCTCCGCCGGCCGGGAATTCGAGTTCCTTGAGGTTGACGCAGTTCCTGAACAGATAATTGCCGAGTGCCGAGATGCTGCGCGGCAACTGTATGCTTTCCAACCTTTCGGCATCGGGGCAATAGCCTGCAGTGTTGTCGAAAGCGTTGGATGTAATGGTATTGAGAGCCCTCGAGAAAACCATCACGCCCTTGCCGGCGGCATAGGTATTGGTCGCAGGAGCAAGATTGTACGGAGTAATAATCTGTCCGTCTGTTGTGGTATAGTAGATTGTGTCGGAAGGGATGAAGTCGCGCGGCCTTGGCGTCAATGCCACATAGGACGAATGACCGCATTCGAATCGGACCGGAGGGCAATCGTATGTTACATCGGCCCCGGCCGAATCGGTGACGGTTACGCGAAGATCGGTGCAGTCGCACTCCGGGACGATGAACCAGAACAGGCTTTCGCCAGGGCCGACGCACTCTCTTGTTTCACATATGATACTGCCGAAAGGAGCGGTCATCTTCACCTCGCCGCCCTGCAGAACGAAACTTCCGCAAAGCGGGTTCGAGCAGCCCACCTCAATCTTGCTTACAAGAAGGGAATCTTCGGAGCAGGACAGCGAAAGCACAAGCGCCGCGGTAAGGTGACGGAAGTGGAGCGTATCGCCATCGTCCGTTGCAAACAGGGGGAACACGGGCACTTCACCGGCAAAACGCGGCTGTATGCCTGAAAGATACCCCTCCGCCAGCACCGGATAGTAGGCGGTGTATGCGGGAGAGCCCTTCGCGGGTGCGACATCGGGGCCCGAAGTGGTGAAGCGGGTGATGCTTTGCCCACCGCTTTGCGCATAATACGAGTCTTTGCCGTTAATGGATATGCAGCAGTTCTTCCCCCAAGCCAGAGTTACGGTATCCACGATTCCCACAGCCCCCTGCAAAGGGGCCACGAACGGACTGTCGATAACAGCGACAAAACCAGGCAAAGGCTCCGGCTCGGGTTCCGGCTGGGCAGGAGTCTGAGACTCGGGCTTCTGGCAGGAATTCAGCAGAGCCAGGCCAAGGGCAATGATGCTCCAGATGCGTTTCACGGCAATGACAAATAATGACGGATACCGCACTGCGGCGGTACCCGTCATAAAAAGATTCGATTATTCTACGATTGCGGAAATCTTGTCAGCGACAGCGCTCCAGTTGGCATCTGTCTTATACGCATCAAGAGCGGAGGCCGGAACATAAATGTGCTCAAGTTTAGTGCATCCGTTGAATGTTGCCGTAGCGGCATTGTTAAGTACAGGCGGCGTTGTTCCGAGCAATGTCACAGAAGTCAGAGATTTGCAGTTCAAGAAGACATTCCCATTCATTGCACTGACACTTGCCGGTATTGTAATGCTCACAAGCGATGTGCCCTCGAGCGCCTTTGTGCCCATAGTTTCCACAGATGACGGGATGTCAAGCTCAGTAATAATGGTTTTGCTGAACACATTTTGAGGCAGAGATGTCACATTCTTCGAAAGAGTGATTGAAGAAAGCTTGGTGCAGTTCTGGAATGCGTTATTGTTCAGCGTAGTGACATTGTCCGGAATCACAATGCTTGTAAGCGACGTGCAGCCAAACAATACATTTGCGTTAACCGAGGTGTAATTGGAATTTTCAGGGAAAGTGAACGACTTGAGGGATACGCAGTTCTGGAAAGCGTAATTGCCTATTATCCTGACATTATCCGAGAAGGAGACAGACTCGAGAGCCGAGCATCCGTCAAAAACATTACTGTTGATGGTTGTTACCGAACTCGGCAAGGCAATAGCCTTAAGTGATGTGCAGTTCTGGAAAGATCTGACTCCGAGGGTTTGAATATTATTGTTGAGGGTAATGCTTTGAAGAGTGCTTGCACCAGCGAAAGCGTCATTCGGAATAGATGCTATCGCGGCAGGCAGAATGATGGTTCCCTTGCCGTCCGTGTAAGAAGTGGTCGTACCGCTTGCAAACTTGGAGACATCAATAGGCTGGCCGTCCGTTGTGGTGTAGTAGATTTCGGTTGCGGGCATAAACATATCTTCGGTGATGGTAAGGTTTATGTCCGTAATCTTGCCGCGCTCGACTACTATCTCTGTCGTGGGTTTGGTTTTGAATGTCTTGACTGTGCCGTCGGCATTGCTTATCTGAATATTGAGGACAGGGTAAGTGTCGGCAAAGGCGTTGAACCAGAAAGACCTTCCTTCACCATCAAGAGTGCAGTAGGTAGACTTGTCGCTGGAACTTGTATATGTATTCATCACCAGAACACCCTGCTTCGTGCCGCTGGGGACAAGAAGCCCTCCGGAAATGACGGCATCGTCGGCCATCGGCTTGGTTGTGGTGCCATTCGACTCATACGCCTGGATTCTGATCTTCGATATGGTGATATCGCTGCCGTCGGTCTTGAGATTCATACGGATGAATCCTGTAAGATATTTGAAATACAGGTTTTCGTTGTCGCTCTGTGCAATCATAGGCACATTGGTGACGCTGCCGTCAGCCTTGTAGGTTGCATTCGTGCTTAGATATGGTCCGGAATGCCCCGAAGTGGTAAGGATGGTCGAAGGATATACAGCCTCGTAATAAGGCGATGTAGCATTGGGCTCGGCCGCGCTCTGACCGGAATCAAGAGTGAAGTTTGCCGTACCGTCCGTATGATTGCTTACGTGATAGGTGGATGTGCCGTTGACCATTATCTTGTCGTTGTTGACCCATTCTGTCACATACGTACCGGCATTGTTCGTTACCGTGGTTCTGGTTTTGGGCGTTTCCGAAATATAACCCTTGAACGACTCGATCCGGGCGGAATTGCCGCTTATCTGGAGATCCAACTCGGAGCAGGAAGAAAATGCAGCTGCAGCTGCGAGCATAATGAATGCGATTTTGTTCTGTTTCATTGTTCTGTCCTCCGATTAGAATACGAAGTAATCTTCGTCATAAACATATTCACTTTCTGTTATGGCCTCTATTCCCGATGCCGTAACGAGCATACTTGCCTGAGTGGAGAGGATTATCTCCCTTATGTCAGGCGCTTGATAATCTTTATTTTTCATATTGCGTTAATTTGTTTGAATTCAATTTCCACGGGGCCCAGCAGTCCTGCTTCGACAAGAGGCGAAGAAGCGTCGTAATGCTTCCAGATACAGAATGTGAAACGCTTGCGGTTCTTCGGCTGAGAGCCGCTGTAAAGCCACGAAGGATACTCGGCTATGCGGCCTGTGGTGAATTTCGACCCGCCCGTTTCGTATTTGATGTCCGAAGGGAGCTGTTCGTCACCGATCACGCGGTTGATCCAGGTGTCGGCGACATATATGCATATCTCATTGTCTCCGGGACGGAGGGCCTTTGTAATGTCGGCAGCGAACGGCTCTGTCCAGAGGATTCCGCAGTCGATGCCGTTGACTTCTACGCGTGCGATGTCTTTCACCCTGCCCAGATTGATGAATGCGGAGTATTTGAGGCTGCTTTCGTCAAGTTTGAGCGTCGTGCGGTAAACGGCGGTGCCGGAATAGTATTTTACTCGCTCGTCAGCGTTTTCGGACCACGATTCCAGCGACTTCAGGCTGAGCTGCCCGGGCATCTGGTCCTTGGAACAGAATTCCAGAGTCCAGGGGCCGGTGACACTCACAGTTCCGCGCGCTTTTGGAACGGGAGCCGAATATGAAGGGTCCGTCATAGGCTGACGGAACACAACGAAGTATGATTCGTAAGGGCCGAAATCGAGATTGAGTTTTGTCGAAGTCAGGTTGGCACTGGCGATATCGGCCTTGCGGACTGTCCCGCTTACAGGATCCCATATTTCGGGCTGGCGCCCGGCCACTCTGAATTCGGGTGACAGGCTCCGGGCCTCAGCCGTCTGATTGGTGATGTAATAGTAGTCGAACTCTTCGCTGCGGCGGTGGAGGTAATAGAAGTCCCCATCCACATTGGTGCCGAAATCGATATCTTTCGTAAGGCCGAGGGCCTCGAGTTCGCTCTTTGTGCGGCTGCTGTAGCGAAGGACGGGAATGCCAGCATCCTTCAGCGCAGCGATTGTTGCGCGGGTGGCGTCCGAAAAACGCGTATCATCGACATAAACAACCGCGCGGGCACGAAGGCCCGAAGGAAGGACGGCTTCTCCGGCGGAAGCGCAAGCCCCGTCGAACTGCTCGGGATAGGCTATCATATAGTCAGTTCCCTGAGGCACGCGAACCATTCCCGAAGGGAAGTTGTAACGAATGTCATCGTGGAACAGGAAGCAGATGTCGGCAACGGTCCTGCCCTGCTGCAGCACATACTGGCTGCGGGTTATGTATGTCATCCAGGCAGGAGAGAAGTCCCACCAGGTATTGAGCCTGCTCAGCATTATGCCGTAACGCCCAAGAGTGAAGCCGGGTGCCACATAGTCAAGCGGCTGATGGGCATAGGTATGGAAGCAGTAACGGTTTATTCCGCCGGCGAACGCGAGGTCACCGGGCTTTTTCATTGTTGCCGGGGTGTTCTGCCATTTGCCGTTCTCCGGTTTCGAGGTGAATGCTTCGGCAGCGACTACATTGTGACCGCGGAGGTCAGCCTGAGTTGCCGTAAGTTTTATCTTGGTGAGACGTCCTTTTGCGTCCGGAGTCCAGAACTCGTTCATCGGGACATCAATCTTATCCATTGCATAGGAAGGTACGGGGCCGCCCTGGCCTTCGGCATAGACCACCATCCCGACCTCGTTTGCCTTACGCTGCATTGTGCCGTAGAAGCTTTCAACAATAAGATGGTCGCAAAAGCGCCTGAAATCATAAAGCACGTCCTCGCTCTTTTGAGCGCTCTGCACATAACGTCCTGTGAAAAGAGGCAGCCAGGGTTTGAGGTCGTAGCCGCAGAAATCGCGGAACAGTTCCATCATTCCGCCGGTCCAGTTCTGCCAGCTGGCCTCGTAACTGTCGAACAGAATGCCTTCGAATGTGTTGCCAAGATACTCTGCGTTATAGTTGCAGAGCCGGCCCATCAGATTGTCCCACTGGAATTCGACAGCCTCCGGGCTGAATTTGTCGACTTCGTATCCTTCACCGCCGTAGGCCGCGGGGTGCGACTTCTTACCTGTAAGGGTATATCCAAAACGTATTATAGTCCACCCCCCCCCATGCGGAAGTGTGCATTTCAGGCAGCCATCCGTACATTTGTCAGTCAGGTCGATGACCTCATCAAGAGGGATTGCCATCTCCGAACCGTTTGACTGGGCGGGATAGTTGAGATTGTTCTTGGTAGATACCATTGTCTTGGACTCGATATCCGGGATGGCAAGGGCGGCGTACTGCGAGGGGACGGCAAGCACGGCCTCGTCCACATAGTACTGATCCTTGATTTTCGGCATAGGCAGAACGACGGAAACCTTGCCTCCGCTTACAGCCTGCTCCGACCATACGAGCCTCTTCATAGCCTGGTCCTTGGAAATCCACGGGCCACCGCTGCCGGACCATCCGGCGCCGGTCATACAGGTGAATTTCATATCGAGCGAGTCGCACACCTCTATCGCATAATGCACGAGGTCGAACCACTCGTCAGTACCGAACTCCACCGGGCCTTCGGGAACGTACATATGAGTATTGAACATCTGCACGCCGCGTATGCCCACACGATTCATCTCCGACAGGTCGGCAAGGATTCCCTCCTTCGTGACATTGCCGTTGATCCAGTGCCACCAGGTCATCGGCCCGTATTCGTGCGACGGAGAGGCGAACACCTCGGGGCTGATATCGGAAGCACGTACCGAAGAGTAAAGTAGAACGGCCGCAGTTGCGGCGAATATCCTCAAAGCTTTCATTTTCCTGACTCCTGAAGATAATCGAGCACGGCCTGGCGCACATAGGCGTCACCCTCGGGTGTCGACCTGTGCCCGGTTGTCGTGTGATTGTATATGTGTTTTTCGGTAGGGATTTCGTTGAACACGGCATACACGCTTGTGGCGCAGCAGCTTACGTCGATGAAGCCGACAGTCATATAGCATTTCGCCTTCATCGCGGGGACGAAGTTGATAGCATCGACGTATCTGATGCTGTTCAGTGCGGTTTCATCGGTTATATTGCCCTCGGCATCGATTATGGCCCACTTCGGCCAGCCGGCCATACGGCCTGCGGCATAGCCGGTAACATCGCAGAGTGCGGGTATTTCCGCGCAGACCAGATCGACCCTCGAATCTATGCCTCCGCCTATGAGGGCCTGTGCGCCACCCTGGCTGCGGCCGAATACTATCAGACGCTCACCGTCCCACTCTTCCTGTGCCGTTACCACGTCGATGGCCCGGAGAAGCCTCAGAATCATCTTGCGGAAGAAAAGGGAATCGCGGTCGGACGTGTCGTAAAGGTAATATTGCTTGAGTTCGCCCTTGTAGAGGTTGCTGTAGAACTCGCGCGGCTGATCGTTCGGAAGGCCGTGGACATTGAAATCGATTACCACAATGCCTTCGGACGCCCATTTTGCAGCAACGCTGGCGCGCGATGCGGCCACGCCTGCTCCGTGACAGAGAACCATTGCGGGCAGGCTGCCCTTTTGGGCGCCGGACGGAATTGCAACGTACGAAGAGAAGTTGCCGGCGACGCAGTCCGCCTGGACATCATACAAGTCGACTCCCGCCACCTTCGCATCTACGCGCGTAACGCGCATATTAAGAGGTATTGCGGCCTGGAGCTCTTTCTGGGCGGCCCAGTATGAATCGAAATCGTCGGGTTTGGGGAGGCTGCGTTCTATTTTAAGCGGATCGAATCCGGCCCCGACCATCTGAGAAAGAGTATTGCCCTGAGGCGTCTTGAAATTGCAGCGGATATGCACGAAGCCCGGCTCGTCAAGAGTCTTCACAATACGTGCGCAGCCGTTCTCAAGGGTAACGGTTTCCTGCATCTTCGAGGGAGCGTAGTAATCTTTCGAAGAAACTATGATAACCTTTTCATCGGCAGGTTTGCCGTTAAGGGTGAGTGTCACCTGCGCCACGGCTTCCTCCCCTACGGCATAAACCGCATCGGGATGGTCGAGCACAAGGGATAGCTGATAGCCATCGGAACTGTCAATAAGTTTCTGTGCAGCAGCAGGCAGTAAACTGATTGCAAATAAGGCAAAAACCGCAAAAAACACCCTTAGTTTCATTGCTCAAATCATATGGTTGCTAGCAAATATATCATTTATGTTGGTCATTATGAATACTTTAGTGCGATAAAATTGACGGGAACGTTACCGGGAACGTTGCCGTTAATTTTTCCGACAACAATGGCAAAACCTGGCAATTATTCTGCTTAATTTTACGGTGATTGATTGCAAAACCGATATGAAACCACATTTATTGAACGCCTTACTTTTCGCTGCTGTTGCGTCCCTTTCTCTGGTCGCCTGCGAAGAAATGCAAAAGGAAGAAGGAGACGGCAGCGTGCGCGTCAGCCGGGTGGAACTCAGCATCCCGGATCAGACAGTGATAGCACTGACGGATTCGCTCCTCCTCACCTACACGGTATATCCCGAGAACGCCGCCAACAAGGCCGTTGTCTGGATAAACTCTTCTCCGGATGTAGTATCAATAGACACAACCGGTCTGCTCAAACCCATCAAACCCGGCGAATCGATTGTCGGTGTGAAGACCGAGGACGGAGGAAAGAGGGGCATCGCCACCGTTATCGTGGATGAAGGTTTCGTACACGTTTCAAGCGTGTCGATGAATATTTCCGGCACAGTGGATATGGTTCTTGGGGATTCTCTGCAACTGAAGGTAACCATACTCCCCCACCGCGCGGACAACCACAACTTCAGCTGGCAGAATTCGGCCGATGACGTTGTCTCGATAGACTCCGCCGGAATGATGAAAGCAATAGGCGTAGGCCAGTCCACAATAGGCGTGATTACCGAGGATCGGGAAAAAACCTGCAAGGCAGTGATAAACGTTATGCCCCCGGTAGCCACGGCCATAAGAATCACGGACGCGGAAGGTCACGACCTGGATTCGCACGATTTCGCCGACATCTCGGAAAGCGCAATCAGGCTCTACACGGACATTCTGCCTGCGGACGGTTTCCCGCGGCAGCTCGAATGGAGTTCGTCCAACCCGTATTGCTGCCTTGTCGATAGCGGCGGCCTCGTGAGCATAACGGGCGGTGGTACAACAACTATATACGTACGCACGAAGGACGGCAGCAATCTTTGCGATTCGTGCACATTCACCGTCCCCGGCACGGCCATCAAAGACCGCAATTACGATATTGTCGGAGGAATAAACGAAGACGGATACTACCGCATAACCTATGAGCCTGTCGAAATTACCGTACCGATATTCGATGAGAACAAACAGAAGACCGGCACGGAAGTTCAGGTATGGCTCGACCGCAACCTCGGGGCCAGAAGGCGCGCCGAGAGCGCCTGGGACGAGCAGGCGGCTGGCAGCCTCTTCCAATGGGGAAGATGCGCCGACGGTCACGAAAAGATTACGTGGAAGATTCAAAGCAACCACCTGGCCTTCGAAAAGTGTTCCGAGACCCTCACCATCAACGACGCCTCGCAAAGGCCGACCGACCGTTCGAACCCCGGAACCGATAAGTTCATCCTCTGGGCGGAAGACTGGTGCAGCGACACCTCGAACCCCGGCTGGGGCGGCAAGCAGTACTCGGCATCGGACAACAATTATGCAACTCAGTACAGCAATTTCTTCGTTCACGCACCGCTTGACAGTGACACGCAGTGCAACAACCCCTGCCCTTACGGCTACCGGGTTCCTACCGTAATGGAGCTCAATCAGATGGCAATGGCCATTGCCGGAGCCAATGCCATAAACATCTCAGGCACCGTACTCAGCAGCGAAATACGCCAGCAGTTCACAGGCGCACCGCTCTATTTGATGCCGGTAGGCTACAGGAACGGAACCAGCGGCACAGTCGGAAGCTACGGCACTATGAACAAGCCCGAAACCGGTTATATAATGTTCTGGAGCTGCCACGCCAGCGCCGAGAAGAACGGCTACCGCTGGCAGCTTTATATGGTGGACGGAACCGCGAAGATAGCCGGAGTGGCCAAGACCAGCGGCAAGCCCATAAGGTGTATAAAAGACTAAAAGACCGTGACGATGAAAAGAATCTTGATAATAATTGCAGCCCTGGCGCTTTCTCTGAGCGCTTGGGCACAGGGGGAGACTTTTACAGTCAGAGGCACCGTGACCGACGAGTTCGAGTTTCCTCTCATAGGGGCCGCGGTAATGGTTCCCGGCACAAACAAGGGCGTAGTGACGGACATTGACGGAAAATACACCATCACGCTGCCCGTCAGTATAAAAGAACTGACATTCTCCTACCTTGGATACGTCGAAAAGACAGCCCGTATTCCAGACTCGAACGTTCTTAACGTCAGCCTCGAGGAGATGGTCAACCGCCTTGACGAAGCCATCTCGATAGGCTACACCACGGCAACGAAGGGCGAAACGGCCGGAGCCGTGCAGAACATCTCACTGAGTGACACGGAAATGCGTATTCTCAGCAACACGCAGATGCTGCTCCAGGGCAAGGCAGCCGGACTCAACATAATCCAGAACTCCGACCAGCCCGGCACCGACGACATCGATATCACCATAAGGGGCATGTCCTCGGTGGACAGCAACACCGCACCACTCATCATCGTGGACGGAGTGGAAGGCGACCTGTCGAGGGTCAACCCGCGTGACATAAAGAGCATATCCATTCTCAAGGATGCTTCCTCCGCCGCCATCTACGGCAACAGGGCGGCATCCGGTGTGATTGTGGTAGAGACGAAGAACGGTCTGCGCGGCGTGCAGGTAAACTATTCCGGAGCCGCATCCGTCAAGATGGCGACCGCCCTGCCCGAAGTGGTCGAAGACCCTCTCGTCTTCATAGACATAGTCAACGAGGCCTGGGCCAACGCCGCAAACGGAAACCTCTCTGCTCCGAAATACAGCGATAACGAGCGCCAGAAATGGATAGACCATTCCGACCTGGCCCACCAGAATCCCGTGGACTGGAAGAGCATATATTACAAGCCCGGTTATATGCAGACGCACCACGTGAGCGCATCGGGAGCCGGAGACCGATACAATTTCGTGTTCTCGACCGGCTATCAGGACCAGACCGGTATCGTGTATTCGACAGAGGCCGACAAGATAGATTACAACCTGAAGTTCAACCTCAATTTCTTCGAGAAGAAACTTCAGTTGGGTGCCAACATCAGCGGCTACGAAACGACTTCGCACGAAGCGCAGAGCGTATCGTCGATGGTCAACCGATATCTTTCGAACAGGCCCGTACTCTTCTTCAAGGCCGAGAAGAACGGCGAGGCCGTCTATGGTCAGGGAGCCACCGCCTATGCAATCGAAGAGAACGGCGGAGGCAATGACATCACCTACTCCGACCTCAGCACAACCTTCAGTGCCATCTGGACTCCCAATAAGAAGTTCACCTTCAAAGCCCTTTATAACATACGCAACGGGCGCAAGCACACCACCCGATTTATGCCTCAGTACGAACTCGCCGGCAGCATCGAGCTCAATTCAAGGAGCGTGAACCGCTCAGAACTCACCGACCGGGCCGACTGGACGGATTCGCACCAGCTGACCGTTACAGCCAATTACCGCGACACTTACTTCAAGAAGCTCAAGATGAACCTGCTCGCCGGTTACGAGATGATAGACAGGAACTCGTCTTACGAACAGACCCACATCTACGACCTCATAAAGAACGCACCCATAATATCGTACGGCGACCCCAACACGCTTTCGAATACATCTTCGGGCAGCGGCTATTCGTCGATATCGACATTCGTGCGCAACACTCTCGATTGGGACACCCGCTATATTCTCGAACTCAACATGAGGTATGACGGTTCCTCGAAATTCCTCGAGGGGTCGCGATTCGGTCTGTTCCCTTCAGCGGCCTTTGCCTGGAGGGTTAACCGCGAGCCTTGGATGAAGCGTGTCAAATGGGTGGACAATCTCAAGTTAAGGGCCTCCTACGGCCATCTGGGCAACAACAGCGTATCCAATCCATACACTTATGCCGACAGGCTCAGCGCTTCCAATTACTACTCCTTTGGAGGAACCCTTGTGAAAGGCACGGCCTACAATATGTTCTCCAACCCCTATACAACCTGGGAAAACGTATATCAGGCCAATGTCGGCATCGACTTCGACTTCCTCAACGCCTTCACTTTCACTGTGGATGTCTTCGACAAGGAAATCAAGGATATGCTCTGCACTCTCAAGCCCGTCCTTTCGCTCGGTACGCTCGAGAACGGCGCCGCGCAGAACGTGGGCTCGATGCGCAACCGCGGCATAGAGGTATCGGCTTCCTGGAGCAAGCTTTTCCCCAACAGGCTGTGGATGAGCGTGGGAGGCAATATGAGCTACATCGCCAACAAGGTGCTCGACCTTGGCGATGCCGAGGAACAGTGGCACGACACCGCGGGCAACATACGCTCGGTGGTAGGTTATCCAACCAGGTCGCGCTTCGGCTACAGGTGCATAGGCCTGTACCAGATAGAAGATTTCACCTGGCAGAACGACAGCGACCCGACCATTCCCCATATGGAAAGGCAGTACGCACTCAAGGATGACAGGACCCAGACTTCGCTTCACCAGAGTCCGAGGCCGGGAGACCTGCTGCTCGAAGACCAGGACGGAGACAACATAATAACTCCCAACGATCTCGTTTACCTCGGACGTTCGCGCTCGAACCTGGTATTCTCGTTCAACTTCGCACTCAGCTGGAAACACTTCGACCTGCAGATGCTTGCCACCGGCCAGGGCTATTCGCTCAGCTATCTGGAGTATTATTCGCCATACAGCACATCTTTCACCGGCCAGGTATTCACCGACATAATGAATCACCGCTGGACGGAAGAGACGCCTCAATACCGTTCCCTCTTCGCGGACAAGGAGCGGGCCGACATTGTGTCAACATACGATATGCACAACGGCGCCTACCTGAGGCTCAAGAATCTCCAGCTGGGCTATACGTTCTCGGGCAAGTTCCTCGACAGGAACCACATCAAGGATTTGAGGGTATACGTGTCGGCGGACAATCTGCTTACCTTCAGCGCCTTCCCCGTCGGTTTCGACCCCGAAAGAAGCGCCGCCAACTCGGCCATCACATCATACCCTATAGTAAAAACGATATCCGGAGGTCTTACTCTCTCTTTCTGATATGAAAACTGGATTATTCAACATACTTGCCGCCGCGCTTACGGTTGTCGCGCTGCCGGCCTGCGATTATCTGGACAAGGAACCCTACGGTTTCCTCACCCCGGAAGATGTCAAGATAGAAAACGATGTCAAACTCCTTCTGAACGGCTTGTACTCCACCTTGGCTATGTACAAGGAATTTCCGCTGAGTTTCGACTACATAACGGACAACGGTTACTGCAACGACCCCAAATGCGGCGAGAACACATACTGGAGGCTGGCTCAGACTCCGGCCGACACGCGCCTTACGCTCCGCAAGTGGTCACGCGACTATGCCGGAGTACTCCGTGCGAATTCTGTCATCGAGAGCGCCGAAAGGGTATTTTACATAAACAACTCCAACGAACAGTACACTAACGGAGAAGATCGCAAGAACAACCAGATCGCCCAGGCCAAGGTCCTGCGTGCATATTTCTACCTGGACCTCGTGGACTATTACGGAGACTGCCCCTGGAGAACCGAACCAGAAGGACTTGCCAGGAAGACAAGCCCGAGAGTCAGCAAGGAGACCATAATAGAGAATATAATTCTGGATATTGACGACGCTCTTCCCTATCTGCCGTTGGAATACACCAACGAAACCGAATACGGCAGAATAACCAAGGGTGCCGCACTTGCACTGAAGGCGCGCATCTGCCTCTACTTCGGACATTACGACTGGTGCATCAAGGCCTGCCGCGACGTAATCGCTCTGGGCAAATACAAACTCGAGCCTTTCTCGCATCTTTTCAACGAAGAGTACGAGAAGAACGACGAGTATATAATGACCATACAGTATGTCCCGGGAAGAACTGCCGAGGGCGCCTCGGCAATCTGGTGGACAAGGTTCTCGACATCGGCCCAGTACCAGGTTTCATACAATCTTGCCGATGCATTCTATATGACGGACGGAAGACCCTCGTCCGACCCCAAGTCCCCTTTCTCCTGGACCAATCCGTATGCCAATCGCGACCCAAGGCTCTTCTATACCATGGAGCGTTACACCTCCGCCGAGAAGGAGACCTCGACCACTTCGCACACAGGTCTCAAACTCAAGAAATTCGTAAGAGACAATCCCGAGCGCATACACAACAACGACGGTCAGGACTTCCCTCTCATACGCTATGCCGACGTGCTCCTTATGCTGGCCGAAGCGCTTATCGAGAAAGACGAATACGACTACGGCGAGGTCTGCAGCCTCATAGACCAGATACGCCAGCGTGAAGATGTGGGGATGCCTACCATCGAACACGCCGAACAGGCTTTCAATGACGGCGACGACCTCACAACCGAACAGCTCAGGGAAATAGTGCGTCACGAACGCCGCGTCGAACTCGCCCTTGAGGGGCTCAGAATGTCCGACATCCGACGCTGGAAAACAGGCGAAAGCGATATGTGCAGCTGCTACGCCGTCAGATTCAACGATGCCGGGTGGTTCCCCATCGAATTCGTTACAAGGCCGACCTTCGACCCCGACAGAGACTATCTCTGGCCCATCCCGGCAATCGAAATCCAGAACAACCCTATGCAAAACAATCCCGGTTATTACGACTGATGAAAAAGATACTCCTTTCACTGCTTGTGTTCTCATCGCTCAGGCTCCTTGCCTGCCCCGGTATGGTATATGAGAATGCCGACTACAAAGTCAGCGTTTCAGCCAAAGGCGAAATGCTGGTGACCTGCAAGCAAAGCGGAGCACAGGAGACCTTCCTGCCGGACTGGCGCATAGCGTATGCCGCCAAGGCTCCGAAGGTAACCCTTGACCGCATCTCCAAGAACGGGCTTAATGACAACCTCAACTACCGCGCAGTAGCCTGGAACAAGGAACTCGACCTCTTCAAGGCCACACAGCCTGTCTGCTTCGAATTCCAGAAAGTGGACAGGCGCGATAACAAGGCCATATTCTATTTCAAGCCAAACGATCTCGGGGAACTGCGCGCCATTCTTGAAGTTCCCTACCTGGGAGGAGAGCCCAGGCTTCAGTTCAAATTTCTGGCGGCCAGAAGCGGAGCCTATTCCATAGGATTCTGCGGCTCGCCCGCCTGTGTACGCGAGGAGGCCGAAGAATTCTGGCAGCCGCTGGTCTGGACCCAGAAGCGTTTTCCCTCACAGCCCTACCTTACCCCTTCGAACCTCTGTCCCCTGCCGCTTGCCGCGGTAAGCCGCGAAGGCCACACATACGGGGTATGTGCAAGCCCGGAAAGTTTCCCGTTCCAGCCTATGCCCACCCAGAAGAACTATACCTTCGGCGTTATGCTCCGCGACGAACAGGGCAACGCAAGGCCTATGCTCTGGGCTCCGGTGCTTGGCGTACCCGAGTCGGTTATGGAAAGCGGACGCAGCTATTCATTCGCCATCAGGCTCATCTGCAACGGGGCATCAATGATGGACACGCACGAAAAAGTGGCGCTCGGGATGTACGGACTGGCCGGTTATCACAGGACCAATGTCACGGGCAGTCTCAACACGGCCCTCGACAATATGATTGACTATGGAATGAGCAGTTACAGCTGGTTCGTCGATTCTCTCAAGGGCTGCTCTTATGAGACCGATGTCAAGGGTGCGGTTAAGAACACCTCTGCCATCAACCCGCTCGAGATTGCTCTCATCACGGGCCGCGAAGATATCTTCCGAGAGCGTTTCCTTCCTATGCTCGAATTCGTACTCTCGCGCGAAAGCCTGCTGTTCTCGCTCAACCCCCGTTCGGGCGAAGGCGGACAGAAGCCGCTCAGTTCACTGGGCAAGCCCGTCATACCGGCAAGCGAAGGCGCAAGCCTGTATGAGGCGACCGGCAGACAGATTCCCTTCCTCATCAATGAGATTCAGGAGGAGAAGGGCAAGAACAAACTCTCTCCCCACGAACAGTACTGGCGCAACCAGCTGGCCCTGTACAATGCCACCGGGCAGAAAGAACATCTCGACAACGCAGTGGCCGCCGCAGAGCAGTATCTCGAGCAGAACATATACACCGTTCAGGACCTGTTCGATTACAAGAACCAGAGCACGTCCAGTTTCTGGACACAGCTCGCGCCCCGTTACCAGGAACTGTACAATATGTACGAAGCCACCGGCGATGGGCGTTTCCTCGAGGCGGCACGCTATGCGGCAAGACGATATGCGCAGTATATATGGATGAGCCCGGCTATCCCGCGCGATTCCATCACCGTGAACCCCGGCGGCCTTGCACCCAAGCAGAAGCCCTGGGGAGAGCCCATAAAAGTGCCCGAGGAAAAGATTCCCGCATGGCGTGTATCCGAGATAGGCCTGCACTGCGAATGCGCAGCCACCTCCACCTCGCACCGCGGAGTGTTCCCCGCCAGCCACGCAGCCTATATGCGCCGCATCGGTGAACTTACAGGAGATGCTCTGCTGAGCAGCATATCCAACTGGGCCATAACCGGGCGGTATTCCAACTTCCCCGGCTACCATATGAACACGGCGCGTACAACGGTTTACGAAAAACCCGATTTTCCGCTCCGCACCCATCTTGAAATGAATGTCAATTCTATGCACTACAACCATATCTGGCCGCAGATGAGCATAGTGCTGGATTACATCGTCAGTGATATCGAAATGCTTTCAGGCGGGCAGATCAAGTTCCCTTATGCCGAGATCGAGGCCTTCGCCAACCTGTGCTGCCGTATGTACGGACACGCACCGGGGACCTTCTACGGCAACGAGGCCATTCTCTGGATGCCACAGCGCCTGCTAACCTGTTCGGACGCGGGTCTTAACTACCTGAGCGCGCGTTCCATTGACGGCCGCAAGCTGTATCTGGCCTTTGCCAACCACTCGGACAGTGACATCGACGCCGAAATCTGCCTTGACGGCAGTCTCGTGCGCACGGCAGAGCCGCGATTCCGCGTGAGGGTGCCCAAAGACGGCCTCCAGACCCTTACGCTCGATGTCGAGAGCCTTGAAACCGGGTTCCAGGAGCGACTTCTCGCAAAGCAGCAGGCCTGGAAGCACGATTACAACAAAGATGCAGCGGGACGTGCTATGGTTATTAACGTTGCCGGCACCGGGGCCGAGGTGTTCGCCTATGTCAACGGCAACAGCGATTCATTCACCAAGGCCGAAATGCACTGCCGCTTCAACGGCGGGCAGTGGAAGACATTCTCCGACACAGCCTTTCCGTTCGAATTCAGCATCCCGCTCGATAGAGAGGACGAAAGCGTCGAATGGTATATGACCCTTACGGAGCCTGACGGCAGCGTGAAGACAAGCCTCACACATACCCTTTCAAAACAATAGTATGCAGATTCTTGATATAATAACCATCCTTGTATTCATAACGGGAATCCTCGTTTCGGGAATGCTTTTCGCCCGCAGCGGGCGCGACGTGAAGAACTTCTTCTCCGCAGGAGGCGCCGTTCCCTGGCCTATGGCCGGACTCTCACTGTTTATGGGGTTCTTCTCCGCCGGCACTTTCGTCGTATGGGGTTCGATTGCCTATTCCTTCGGTTGGACGGCCATAACCATACAGTGGGGAATGTGCTTGGCCGGGCTTCTTGTCGGGCTTTTCATCGCTCGCAAATGGCACTCCACCGGGGTGCTGACAGCAGCGCAGTACATCAATTCGCGACTCGGCACAGGCACCCAGAAGACCTACACGGTGCTGTTCCTGTTCGTGTCTCTTTTCACCACAGGCTCGTTCCTCTACCCGGTCGGCAAGATTATCGAGGTAACCACAGGAATGCCTCTTGCGACAAGCATCATCCTGATTGGCGCGATAAGCATTCTGTACGTGGCAGTCGGCGGACTCAGGGCCGTGGTGGTAACGGACGTTCTGCAGTTCGTCATTCTGTTTGCCGCCGTGCTGATAGTCATCCCCCTTTCGTTCGGTCGCGCGGGAGGCGTGCAGGAGTGGATTTCTTCCGTTCCATCCGGGTTCTTCAAGATGACCGGTGGAGAATACACCTGGGCGTTCGTCATAGCCTATGCTTTCTACAATATGGTGTTCATCGGAGGCAACTGGGCCTATGTTCAGCGCTACACTTCGGTCAAGGACGGCCGAAGTGCGCGCAAGGTGGGTCTGCTCTTCGGTGGCCTTTATGCGATATGCCCAGTTCTGTGGATGCTGCCGCCTATGATTTACAGGAGCATCAATCCTGACCTTAGCGGCCTTGGCGACGAAGGTGCCTACCTGCTTATGTGCAAGGAAGTGCTGCCCTCCGGCATCCTGGGCCTTATGCTCGGCGGAATGATCTTCGCCACTGCAAGTTCGCTGAACGCCACACTCAACATTTCGTCGGCCGTGTTCACGAACGACATCTTCAAGCGTCTGAGGCCGTCGAGCAGCGAGCGTTCGCTTATGAAAGTGGCAAGGGTCTCGACCATCGCGTTCGGAGTTCTGGCCGTGGCCGTGGCGCTGCTCATCCCCAAAATGGGAGGCGTGGTGAACGTTGTAATCAGCGTCGGCGCCCTTACCGGCGTGCCGCTCTATCTGCCGGTGGTATGGTCGCTGTTCTCGAAGCGCCAGACCGGAAAGAGCGTGCTTGCCGTAACGCTGCTGAGCCTTGGCGTGAACCTGTTCTTCAAGTTCGTCAGCCCCGCGCTTCTTGGCCTGACACTTACCAGAACTCAGGAAACGGTGCTTGGAGTGGGCTTCCCTGTTCTGTGCCTTGCACTTTTCGAAGCGTTCTGTGCCGTGACCGGGAAGAAGAGTTCGGCCCAGTACGAGTCCTATGCCGCTGCAAGGGCTTCCGAACCGCAGAAGCAGGAATCCGAGCCGTCCGCCTCGAAGGCTGACAACGCCTTCAGCGTGCAGGTCGTTGGCGCCGGAGTTGGTATCGCTGGAACAATAATCTGTGTGCTCGGGCTCGTGGCGGGAATGCCAGAAGCAATTACCGTCTGCCTTGCCGGACTGCTTCTGCTGGCGGTTGGCGGGGTAGTATATTCAAAAGGAAGGAAACTGAAAAAATCAGTATGATTACAGGAATGTTCGAATGTGCGGGCCGTTCGCCCCGCAAAGAGAAGATAGATGTCAGCCTGGCAGTGACCGGCGGCGGACTCGCAGGAGTCTGCGCCGCCATTGCCGCGGCAAGACGGGGAGTGAAGGTGGCCCTCATACAGGACCGGCCGGTGCTCGGAGGCAATGCATCCAGCGAAATACGCCTGTGGGCCCTCGGCGCAACTTCCCATATGGGCAACAACAACCGCTGGTCTAGGGAAGACGGCATAATCGGAGAGATTCTCACGGAGAACCTCTACCGCAACCGCGAAGGCAACCCCGTGCTGCTTGACGCGCTGCTGCTCGACAAAGTGCTCGCAGAAAAGAATATCACCCTTCTGCTCAACACCGTTGTATATAAAGTCAGCAAAAAAGATGAGCGCACTGTTGAGTCGCTTACGGCATTCAACCCGCAGAACGACACTCAATACACAATCACCGCAGGAATGTTCATCGACGCCTCAGGCGACGGTACGGTGGCTTACCAAGCCGGTGCGGCCTTCCGTATGGGAGGCGAGGAGCGTGACGAGTTCGGGGAGAGTTTCTCGGCCTCGGATGAGTACGGCGAACTGCTGGGGCACTCGATGTTCTTCTATACGAAGAAGTGTGACCACAAGGTCAAGTTCGTCGCCCCCGGCTTCGCGCTCAAGGATATGAGCCTTGTTCCGAAGTACGAAACCATCAAGCCCGATATGTGGGGCTGCAACTACTGGTGGTTCGAGTATGGCGGCACCCTGGACACTGTCCACGACACGGAGGCCATACGTCAGGAGATCACAAAGGTCATCTACGGCGCCTGGGACTATATCAAGAACTCCGGAAAGTTCCCGGAAGCGGACAATCTCACGCTCGAGTGGGTTGCCAATATTCCGGGCAAACGCGAAAGCCGCCGCTTCGAAGGCCTGTATATGCTCAGGCAGCAGGACATCATCGAGCAGACCGTCTTTGAAGATGCCGTCGCCTACGGAGGCTGGGCCATCGACCTGCATCCGGCAAAGGGACTCTACTCTCCCCTTCCCAGCTGCTCACAGTACCATTCGAAAGGAATATACAGCATTCCTCTGCGCTGCTACATTCCAAAGGACCTTGACAACCTTCTGCTTGCCGGCCGCATAATAAGTTCTTCGCACATAGCCTTCGGTTCCACCCGCGTAATGGCCACCTGCGCCCTTGGCGGCCAGGCCGTGGGCGAGGCGGCAGCTGTCGCCCTCCGTCACGGATGCACTGGAGCCGGGCTTCTGAAACCCGAGTACCTCTCGGAACTCAGGCAGAATCTGGCATTGGGCGGGCAGAGCGTTCCCGGTCTCAGGATAGATGAGAGTCTCAACCTTCTCTCGAAGGCCGTCATCAGCCCCAGTTCCACGCTCGAACTCGAGCGGCTGAAAGGATGCGGCGAATATCTGACCCTTAGCGACAGCGCTGCGCAGATGCTTCCCCTCGAAGGCGGCAAGGCCTATTCGATAAGCGTGAATGTCGAAGCCCGGCAGGAAACATCACTCACGGTAGAACTGGCGATGTCTTCCAAAGCCGCGAATTATACTCCCGACGTCTGTCTTGAGTCGCGCACTTTCAGCCTGAGTGCAGGCAAAAGCACGCTCGACATTGTCTTCAAGGCAGTTCTGCCCGACGACAGATATGCATTTCTGATTTTCAGGCGCAATCCCGCGGTCGGGATAGAACTGTGCGACAGCCGCATAAGCGGTATTCTCTCGGTCTTCAACCGCCAGAACCTCAAGGTCGGCAACTTCGGGAAGCAGATTCCTCCCGAAGGAACTCCATTCGAATCGTTCGAATTCTGGTGCCCCGAGAGAAGGCCCGGTGGAAAGAACATCGCTCTGAGCATCAGTCCGGCCATAAAAGCCTTCGGCGCAGAGAACCTGCCGGGCGGTCTTGTGCGTCCCGGGACTTCGCCCAATGCGTGGGTGGCAAGGCCTGACGATACGACCGCATCCCTTACCTGCTCGTGGGCGGAGGATATCGGTTTCAAGCGCATACGCATCTTCCTCGATTCCGACTTCGACCACGCGATGGAAACCGTCCAGTGGGGACATCCCGAAGACAGAGTACCGTTCTGCGTGCAGAAGATACGCGTATACGGACAAGATGGAAAGCTCATCGCTGCCAAAGAAGAAAATCATCAATCAATTTCCGAATTCCGCTTTGACAGCCCCGTTTCGCTCCGCTCTATGCGTTTCGAATTTGAAAACACCGAGGCGCCCGTATCGGTATTCGGCATATACATAGACTAACAGATATGAATTTTAAACCTGCAATCATTTGCCTGACACTTATTTGCGCACTTGGCGCCGACGCCGCAGCAGCCTCCTCCTACAGGATGAGCCGCAAGGGCAAGGACATCAAGGTACGCACCTCTGACGGAACTTCGTACACATATTCGGGCGACTTCCTGATTCTGCGCTCCGAGGCGAATCCCAACAAAAAGATGAGGCGCGGCGATTTCGGCTATGTGCTCGAGCCCTGGCAGACCCAGGGTCTTCTTTACAATGTCCCTACCTGGGGCAAGGCCGAAAGTTTCACGCTTGACCCTTCTCTGCACATAGAGGACGGCTACGACCCCGAGACCGACCGCGCATACGGCGAGGGGCGTACCGCGAACTACTTTATGAGCGCCCCTTCGGTCAAACTGTCCCCTGTCAAACTGAAGAAGAAAGGCAAGAGCTTCATCTGGCAATACGATTCGGAGGACGGGCACAGCTTCAGCGCCGTGGTCGAGCCCGACCCGAGATACGGCGGAATGCCGAGGCTTCATTTCGAATTCACGCCATCCGGGCAAGGATGGTATTCGATAGGTTATGTCGGAGCACCCTGCCACGATCCGGGCGAGCTTGATGAACTGTGGCAGCCGCATATATGGAGCGAGAAACGTTTCCCCAACCAGCCGTTCCTCTCCGAGTCGTTCCGCGCCGCCATCCCGGCCACGCTCATCTGCCATGACGGAGTGACCAGTGGAGTCGTTGCCGATCCAGCCCGCATCCCCTTCACCGATACGCCTCCCACCAGCGCCGACTCACAATTCGGGCTTATGCTCCGCAATGCCGCCGGACAGGCACAGAGTATGGTGTTCGCTCCGGTTCTCGGCAACGCCGATTCGCATTTCAATGGCGGTGAAGCCTTCAGTTTCGACCTGTTCCTCTACCAGGGGCGCAAAGAACTTATGGACGGTTTCGAAGAGCTGGCGCGGACGATGTGCCGCTTTGCCGACATAAGGAAGAATTCGACCTGCACGCTCAATACCACCATCGAGAATACGCTCGAATACTGCCTGAGCCCCTATGCAATGTTCATCGACAGCCTGAGGGGATGCAACTACTCCACGGACGTTCCCGGAGCGGTGAAGAACATCTCCGGACTGCATCCTCTCGAATTCGCCATCCTCACCGATGATGAGACCATCTTCAAGCGTATGGCCAGGCCTATGCTCGAATACGGCCTTTCGCGCGAGCGTTTCCTTTTCTCGACCAACGACAAGGTCAAGGGGCAAGGGACCTCGAGCCGTCTGAACGGCCCCGGCGTGCCTGTGACCGACCTGATTGAGACCTATGTCTATTCCGGAGACAGGGCGGACTATTTCCTCGAGGACGCAAAACGGCTTTATGACGGAGCTGTGCAGAGAAGCCTCAACCTCGATTTCATGTCCTACGAAGACCGCTGGATCAATTCGATAGCCCTGTACAGAGCCACAGGCGAACAGGAATATCTCGACCGGGCCGTACGCGATGCCGACGCATACCTTGAAAGCCGCGTGAACAAAAGGCAGGAAGATTTCTACGACAAGTATTCGCTCGGAATGTTCTTCTGGACATCGTTCACCAACCAGTGGATGGAACTTCTCTGGCTCTATGAGCAGACCGGGCTTCAGCGCTTCCTTGACGCCGCACGCGACGGCGCCCGTCACTATGCACAGTACTGCTGGATGACCCCGGTCATTCCCGAAGGCAGCATAAAGGTCAACCCCGGCGGAGTTGTTCCCAAATACCGCAACGACGAGAGCAAATTCGTTTATATGCACAGGCCGGAGACCCGGATCGAAGCCTGGAAAGTGTCCGAGCACGGACTTACGCCCGAATCATCGGGCACCAGCGCCGGCCACCGGGCCATCTTTATGGCTCATCACGCTCCTTTCATGATGCGCATAGCGGCCCTTACAGGCGATGAGTTCCTGCACGACATTGCCCGCAATGCAGTTGTCGGCCGTTACGAGGCATTCCCCGGCTACCATCTGAACGCGGGGCGCACCGACGCCTTCGAACAGAAGGACTTCGCATTCCGCAGCCAGAAGGAACTCAACGGGCACACCTCCATTCACTACAATCACCCCCAGTCGCAACTGGCTATGCTCTGGGACTATCTGTTCTCCGACTTCTATTATGCTTCCGAGCGGCAGATCGACTTCCCCGCCGAGTATTCCGAAGGCTACGCCTACTGCCGCAGTTTCATCTACGGCGCAAAACCCGGGCATTTCTACGACGAGCAGGACGTTATGCCCTATATGCCCGCAGGGATTGTCTCGACTTCGGACATCCAGGCCAACTGGCTATGCGGCTACGGCAACGGCAAACTGTACCTCGCCCTTGCCAACCAGAGCAGCGAAGCCGTACACACAACGGTAACTTTCGATAAGTCGTTGTCCTTCATCGACCCCGACAAGGAATACAATGCCCGGTTGTGGATGGAGAACAAGGACTGTGGCACCATTGTTGTCAAGGATGCCGGGGTTTCGCTTGACATAGCGCCCGGCTCTGTCAGCGCGATAGCCATAGACGGAGTCGAAATACACACCTCCTTCCAGTGCAAACTGGCATCGGACAGGCAGAAATGGCAGAGCAACCACACTTCGACCGGATTTGACAAAGACAGGGCCGTAATACTCGACTTCGGTCCGTCGCTTCGCAGCGTATATGTCTGGACAGAAGCTGACAACAGCAGCTATTCCAGCGGATGCCTGCATTACGCGATAGACGGAAAATGGAGCAGGACGCCGGTAAAACGCGGCTATCCTTACGAATTTACAATCGAACTGCCCGAAGAGGCCGGCAGTTTCGAATACTTCTTCGAATGCGTGACACCGGATGGCAGAACAGTCCGCTCCGAAACAGGAAAACTCAGTAAACAGTAATTGATAACATATTATTATGAAAAAATTAATCATCTCAATCTGCGCAATCGCAGCCTTCGGCATTGCCGCCGCAGCACAGAACTACTCAGTCAACATCCTCAAGAGAATGCAGCCCATAATGGATGCCGTTCAGATCACTTCCGACGAGCAGGCTCAGCTGGCAGTTGTAATCAGGACCTATCAGACCGACCTTGGCAAAGCCAGGAAAGCCGGAGACAAAGAGGCTGAAGCAACAGTCGAGAAAGCCTACGAAGACGGACTCGTCGAGGTTCTCGGCCAGGAAAGGTACGATGCTTTCCAGGCAGCCCAGCGCGCCGCAAAACTCAAGGTTGCAACGCCCAGCACACTGAAAAGGCTTGAGCCCATTACCGCCGCGGTTGAAGTCAACGACGCCGAAAAGGAAGCCCTCATTGTCGCAATCAACACTTTCCAGGCCGATATGCGCGTTGCCGCGAACGCCAATGACACCAATATGAAGAAAAAGGTCCGTCAGGATTACGAAGCATCTCTCAAGGCCATACTCGGAGAAGACAGATACAACAGTTATAAAGCGGCAGAAAAAGCTGCCAGACAATAAGCGTGATTGCATTATTCCTTTCCATTCTGCTCTGCGCCTCCATTCCGGGCACAGAGCCTGTCCGTACGCAAAGCGGGCCGCTTAAGGACAGCTATGTCAATCCCCTTCCTCTGCCCGACTATCCGCTCGGCAACTGGACGCAGAAACCGTCACCGAACCTTGACAGGTGGCTGAAGGGCTATGTTCAGGATTTCCGCGAGCTGGCCGACCCTTCCGTCATCTACTACGATGGGAAGTGGTATCTGTACCCTTCGGTGTCGATGGCATATGTTTCCGAAGATTTCAAGACCTGGACACATCATCGCATAAGTCCCGAAAAAATCGGGGACGGTTATGCTCCCTGCGTAGTCGAGCACAACGGAAAGTTCTATATGACAGGCTGTTTCTCCACCCTTTGGGTGGCGGACAATCCGCTCGGACCGTTCAAGGACCTCGGGCCGATAGTAAAACCGGACGGGACCTCGATAGAAGAAAAGATTTTCGACCCGATGCTCTTCTCCGACGGAGGGGAACTCTTCCTTTACTACCATGCCAAAGGTCTGTACGGGACCAAACTCTCCGCCCGCAAGCCTACCCGTATGCTCATCGAGCCCATTCTTCTTGCCGAGCCCAATCGGGAGGAACTGTGGGAACATTACGGCGAATACAACGAAGACAGCCGACGCAGCTTTATGGAAGGTTGCTGGATGTTCAAATACTCGGACACCTATTATTTGACATTCACCAGCCCCGGAACTGCCACAGGCACCTATGCGATAGGCACATACACAGGCAAATCGCCCCTCGGCCCGTTCGAGTACCAGAAGCGCAACCCGGTACTCCGGAAAACCACAGGCGTGGTTCCGGGCAGCGGGCACGGGTGCATAGTGGAAGGCCCTGACGGCACCCTGTGGGCATTCGTCACAAGCGTAGTTGGCAACTACCACGTATTCGAGCGCAGAATAGGCCTCTACCCAATAGGCATAGATGAAGACGGATGCCTGTATGGAGTTCCGTCGAGGGATATCCCCCAATGGGCTCCGGGAGTAATAGAGCATCCCGAACTCGGCAACGAAGCCGGCTGGCTGCCGGTAAGTGTCCGCACCATCGCACGTGCAAGTTCCTGCGCCGAAGGCCGCACCGCCGACTATGCCATAGATGACTATTGCCGCAGTTGGTGGCAGCCCACGGCCGATGACGCTCTTCCAAGCCTGGAAATCGACCTCAAGACCACATACGACATAGCAGCAGTCCGCATAATGTGGGCGGAACCCGGCCTTGACCACAATGCAGGGATACTGCCCGGGCCCATCAGGTACAAGTTGTGGTATCAGGTCAAAAAGGGAGGGGAATGGAAACTTCTTGCCGATTATTCCTCAAATGACGAGGATTTTTTGATAGATTATCTTACTTTTGATACGGTAACGGCGCGCCGCGTGAAACTCGAAATCTGCGGCGTCCCGGTAAAAGGAACCATTGGAGTGACCGAATTCACCGTATTCGGAAAGGAACCGCAATGAGCAAGACAGTAACCATCAAAGACATAGCCGGCCGCCTGGGTGTATCGACATCGACGGTTTCAAGAGCGTTGACCGACAAATGGGATGTCAGTCCCGAAACGCGCCAACTTGTCACCGACGCCGCCCGGCAGATGGGGTACAAACCTAATATCATATCACTGGGTTTGAGAAAGAGCCAGTCGCTTTCAGTTGGCGTGATTCTGCCCGAGCTGATGAACGATTTCTTCGCTGAGGTCCTTATGGGAATCAACAGCGTCCTCCAGGCTCACAACTATCAGGCTGTGATTTGCCAAAGCGACGAATCACCAGTCATCGAGCGCCGTAATGTCGAGTTCCTCACTTCACGCTGCGTGGACGGTTTCATCGTATCCTGCACGCACGAAACCGAAAACTCCGATTATTACCAGGCCCTGCTCGATGAAGGTGTGCCGATTGTATTTATGAACAGGATTTGCAGGAATGTCAATGCCCCGAAGATTGTCATCGATGACAGGAAATGGGCATTCGCCGCTACAGAGCATCTCATAAAGCAGGGCTGCAGGCATATCGCTCATCTCGCCGGCCCCGGTAATCTTTCCGTGAGCGAACAGCGCAAGCAGGGTTATATCGATGCGCTCACCGAATATGGGCTGCCTGTCAACAAATCTTTGATAATACCCAGCGGAATCTTCCTCCAGGACGGCAAGACAAGCGCTGAGAGCATACTCCGGATGAAGAACAAGCCGGATGGACTCTTCGCTGTAAACGACCCGTCAGCCATCGGAGCAATGAAGGTGCTTATGAAGGCCGGAATGCGTGTCCCCGAAGACATCGCCATAGCCGGATTCTCGCATTCACGCTACTCCGACATAATCGATCCTCCTCTTACCAGTGTTGCACAGCCCACTTTCGAAATAGGGGCCTCGGCAGCGCGCCTGCTGCTCGAGTGGCTCAGCAGCAAGAGCATGCCGCACAACCGCGAACTTGTGCTCGACGCCAGGCTGGTAATAGGCCAGTCCTCACTGCGCGGCGGACAGGGCCAGCCTCGTTAGAATATTCGGGTTGTTGAACGTAGACAACTTTA
The DNA here is from genome assembly GCA_045597785.1 of Candidatus Cryptobacteroides sp. Taxonomy (GTDB): domain Bacteria; phylum Bacteroidota; class Bacteroidia; order Bacteroidales; family UBA932; genus Cryptobacteroides. Next base: position 14,172 of record JAZLKT010000070.1, on the reverse strand, counting down.
CGGACACCTTTCCCGAAGCAGTCTGCTCCGGGCTGAGATGAAGGCTGTACCAGTGCCCGGTAGTACCGAACGAATGCAGAGTTTCTATGTAGCAGTCGTTGACAATGATGCAGCATACGGGGTTTTTATTCCCGTAATTGTCGAAGGTTTCCTCGACCCAATCGACTTCGGCTATCTCCTGCGGAGTCTTGAGCATACCCCATTTCGAACTTCTGGAGTTGCGCAGATAAAGGAAAAGCTCGGCGCTCTGTCCTTTGGGCAGTGTAAGGCTTATGTCGAGGTCGCGTTTATCGGCCCAAGCAGTAATATCGCCCGAAGTCTGGGTCTTCGAGCCGAATGACGCGCTATATCCCTTGGCGGCATTGCTGCGGCGCCCGTCGGCACTTATATCAAGCAGGTAGGTGCCTGCGGGAAGATCGCCGTCGAACCTGGTCACTTTCTTCTCGAACAAGGGGTCAAGATCCTTTGTCGAGAGTTGGCAGGCTGGCTGGAACTCATCCGATGCCATATAGTCAAGGATGCTCTTCTTGAGGTTGGCCCTCGCAATATCATCGTCCAGGCCGCTGACAAGGTTGATTGTCGTCATCAGAAGACGTCCTTCGCCCACTCTTGCCTCTATGATGTTCGCCAGCCTCTGGCATTTGCGGTAACTGTCCACCAGTCCCACTATCGGAGAAAAATCCTGCGGCAGAGCGTCGATCGAGAAGCTCATCGAATTTTCGAGCACACTGAACCACTGCCAGTCGGTATGCGCGGCCGTGGGGAAAGAGCGGAGCGCCGGATGGGCGATGTCGGCGTCTATGCTCATCGTCTCAACTCCGCGCTTCAGCCATATCGGACTCCAGAATATGGTTTTGAACTGGCCGGGTCGCCAGGCCGACAGAGCATCGGCAGAAGGAAAATACAACACCTTTTCCCCTGCGGCGAGATGTGCCCGGGCATCGTCCCAGGAACGGGCCAGGTGAACGTCCGTCGGCAAAGGGGTGTCTCCGGTATGGGGATATACCCACAGATTCCATCTGTTGCTGTAACCGGTGCCGGCGACAGAAACCACAAGCTGCACGGCCGTGGCGGAGTCTATGCCGTCAAGCGCACACTCCACACTTCCGACGCGGTGCACATTGCCCGTGGCGAGCCTGCCGCAGTCAATCGTGCCGGAGGCATATGACACGCCACCGCCTCTCAAATCCCATTCGAGAGTGACTGATTCAAGGTCAGCGGGCGTATAGACTGAAAGGTCTATGTCCGCACGGAATGTCTCATCACGGGCATATGTCCTTTTTGGGAACCTGGCAAGAGGCACTACCGGAGCACAGTATTGCCTGAATTCAGGCGCCGTGATATAACCTTTCTCGTCGTTGAAGATGTCAAGCATTCCGCTCGTGGCCGTTCCCTGCGCGGGGAAGTCGTTGAGCATAAGAATCTGGAAACCTCCGTAGTCGGGCGTGCGCAGGATTCCTTCGAGTTCGTCCTTATAGAGAAGTGCAGCCACACGTCCGGTAAGATCGACATAATGCGCAGCACGGTCCAGAAGCCCGCGCGAAGAAAGGCGTTCGCGCACAAGGACAAGATTGTCCGGCTTCATCACCCCTGTATATTTGTCAATTATTCTTATGTCCGGATAAGTATTCCACTGCCCCACCTCGTGGCTGAACATCGGACGCCCTATGCCGGCCGCTGTCTCGCGGTAATCCCAGTCGGTGAAAGGGCCCTTGAAACCGCGCACTATGCCGCCGTATATCTTATAGTCATCCCGAAGTTCCTTCTTGGAATTGCCAGTTGTTGTCGTGTAAAGACGGCGATGGTCGAATGCAGTGACATTGTCATAGATATTCTGCACCTCGGCAATACTGCCGGCCAGTTCGTTACCCATTGACATAAGAATGAACGACGGATGGTTGCCGTAGTGCGCAAGGACTCTGAGGCCCTCCGCAATGTGGAAGGCGTCATCTTCGGGATTGCCTGTCCGCCCCGCCTTGGGCGCCTCGCACTGGAGGTAGATGCCCATCCTATCGGCCGCTTCGAGAGCCGCTTCGGGAGGAGTGAGGGAATGGAAACGCACGTGGTTCATTCCCCATTCCTTGTATTTGGAGAAGATGGCCGTCCAACTTTCCACGTCTGTTGCAGGATACCCGGTGAGCGGAAATATGTTGTAACTTACGGTTCCGCGCAGGAAGATGGGCCTTCCATTTATGCAGAACTGATTCTTTTCATTGGTGGTTACGAACCTGACGCCAATGGTTTCCTCCCGGACATCTCGTCCGGCGGAACTCAGCACGGTAGTACGGAGCGTATAGCATCTGGGATCGAACTCATCCCACAGAGCGAGTTTGCTTATGTCGATGCTGAATGATGACGAACGGCTCTGCGCACGGCTCACGATGGTAGAGCCGTCAAGTATCTCCGCCTGATAGATAGCAGCATCCTTGATGCCGGGGCATCTGTCTGTGCACACTTCTATGCGAGCTGAACCGTCTTCAGCGGGGGTGAAAATAACGTTCTCTATCCAGAACGGTGCGGTACGGCGCAGTTCTATCCTGCCCACAATGCCCTGCCAGTTGCCCTGGCCCATTGCCGAACGTATGTACGAACCGCCTATGCCATGCTTGTTGCCGTTGTCGAGCAGTAGCCTGATGGTATGGCGTCCGGGAGTCAAGGCAGAGGAAAGGTCGTGACAGTGCGAAGTCAGCAGGCTCTGCTGCACGCCTTCGACCTGTGCGCCATCGACCCATACGGAAGTTTCGCTCCTGGTCTGTTCGAGGAATAGTTCAATGTGAGCGCTGGCCCAGGATGCGGGGATGTCGACTTCCCTTTCATACCAGGCCCAGCCTTCATAGACGACCGGTCTCCGCCATCCGAAAGTCCACTGATTGTCCATCTCGGCTACGGGAGCCGGGTTACCGAACCCGGCCTCGTCAGTTGTACCCGGAAGATGGATTGTCCGTTCGAGAACAGCAGGATTTTTTTTGCCCTGGTCCAAAGAAAATTTCCAATCTCCGTCCAGAGAAATGACATTCTGCGAGAAACCCGCTATCGGTAACGTTACCGAAAGCCAGAAAGCCGAAAATATAGTCCGAAAAACGTTCATATATCAAATATATGCACATTTTCCGAAAAAGAAAACACTGATAATCAGCCTCTTATTCGCGCGTCATCGTAATTACTCCGATTGCTCCGTAGTTGACGGCATCGTCAGTTCAGCGCAAGGGAACCGACAGTCACCGCTTCAATCTGAACTTTCAGGCCGCGATATTCCAGTGAGTCCGTTCGGTCAAAAGTAATAATCTTGCAATTCCTACATCCTGTATATTCGGATGCTGCCAGCAATCCGCCCATTTCTCTTTCATAGTTTTCTTCAGTCAATTCCCAGCAAACCTGTATCAACTGAACTATAGATTCCGAACGCTGAATCATAAAGTCGCATTCCTTCACTTCGCTGAAATAGAAAATCTTGTCCTCTTCCGTTGAGTTTTCTTTAAGACTCCTGAATACGATATTTTCCAATGCCTTCCCGTTGTCCATGCTCTGTGGCTGAAGCACAGCATTGCGCAGGCCCATATCCGCCATATAATACTTTGCAGGAACAAGGGATTCTTTTGTGTATGATTTCGAATATTTCGGAACCCTGTCGAACAGATATATCTGGCAGGCATAATCCAACCAGTCATACAGATAATCCTTGCTCACTTTCATTCCGGCGGATTTCATCTCATTGAAGATGGTGTTTACGCCCGTCGGTTTGGTTATGTTAGCCATCACCCTCTTCAAGAAATATTTCACTGTCGCCGGTGAGGATTTGATTTTATAGTGTTCTATCAGATCCCTGAAAAGCATCGTGTTGAAATATGATTGCAGCAACTTGGTCTTTTCGCTCTTCTCTTCAGTTAGGACAATTTTTGGGAATCCGCCCTCTACGCAGTAGCGTTTGAACTCATCCCTGATTATCGCTGCGCCCGACTCCGTGAATCCGTTGGCCCTTACATTCCTGAAACGAAGGTACTCTTCAAAAGAAAGGACCTGCTCCTTATACTCATCCGGGTAGCCACGGAGAGCGGACGACATTTCTCCGGACAGCATTTCCGCCGTACTTCCCGTTATGAAGATGTTCTTGCAATAATCTTTATAGACCCTGAGCACGAACAAATCCCATCCTTCAATAAGTTGGATTTCATCAAAGAACATATAAACCTCCTTCAATGACTGATGAGGGAACATTTCTCTGTAGGCCTGCAGGATTTCATCAAAATCCTGCACCTTCATCTCCGAGAAACGTTCATCATCGAATCCAATATACAATATCCTCTCCTTCTCCACTCCGGATTTGAGAAGGTTGTTTACTGCCAATTTGAGAAGAGATGATTTTCCGCACCTCCTGACACCGGTGACAGTCACGATATTGGATTTATCCGTAGGCAACGAAAGATTCCGGTCTATCAAATCGTACGGTAGTTCTTCCTGGTGAAGAGATATCACAGATTGAAACGTTGTTCTAAGGCTCATATACGTATCATTTTCACGCAAAGATAATATGTTTCCTATGATTTAGGAAATTATTTAACAAATAGTTCCTAATATTTAGGAAATATCTGAGTATTTTACCAGCTCCGGAAGCATCAGAGAATTGCGCTACGATGGTAGCAGTGTGCCAGAGGAGATGATTACCAGATGATCACCCTTTCGGCCTCGGGCCTCCACATTGCGTCACCATCCTTGATGCCGAATGCATCGAAGAAAGTCTGTAGGTTCCTTACGGACACGTTCACGCGGTTCTCCCCTATAGAATGCACATCGACAAGGGTGCGGCGCTGGATTTCCTGCTCGGTAATGTTCTGCGCCCACACGGTTGCATAGGCAAGGTAGAAACGCTGCTCGGCGGTGAAACCGTCGATATCCGCAGGTCTGGCCGGGCCGAACGAATTCTGCATTGCGGTATAGGCGATGCGCAGGCCGCCCTGGTCGGCGATGTTCTCACCGAGCGTTGCGGCTCCGTTGGCGAATACGCCGGGCAGGACCTCAACCTTGTCGAACTGCGAAACGAGCACGTCGGTCTTTGCCTTGAATGCAGCTGCATCCTCCTCGCTCCACCAGTTGTTCAGATTGCCGTCCTTGTCGAACAGGCGCCCCTGGTCGTCGAAGCCGTGTGTCATCTCGTGGCTTATCACAACACCGATTGCTCCGTAGTTGACGGCATCGTCAGCATCTGTATTGTAGAAAGGAGGCTGGAGGATTCCGGCGGGGAAACAGATTTCGTTGGTTGTGGGATTGTAGTAGGCATTTACGGTCTGCGGAGTCATCTGCCACTCATCCTTGTCAACGGGCTGGCCAAGACGCGAAAGATTGTCGCGAAGGTCCCACTGTGAAGCACCCACGATATTCTCGAAATAGCTCTTGGAACTGTCAATCACAAGCGAGGAATAATCTTTCCATTTGTCGGGATAGCCGATCTTGATCGTGAAGGCAGAAAGTTTCTCGATTGCTTTCTGTTTCGTTTCGGCGCTCATCCAGTCGAGAGCCTCGATGTGCTCTCCAAGAGCCTTCTGGATATTGCGGACTATGCCGAGCATCCTCTCCTTGTCGGCTTCGGGGAAATACTTGTCCACATACATCTTACCCACAGCCTCGCCAAGAATCGCATTGGGCACGCGCATAGCCCTCTTCCACCTGGGTTTGGGCTCCTGGACACCGGCCATCTGGCGTGAGAAGAAGTCGAACGAAGCCGCATAGAACTCGTCTCCAAGACTTCCGCAGGCATCGCGAAGTGCGGCAGCCTGGAGGTAATGGCGGAGTTTCGCGGGATCGGCCTTTGCGACTATCGCATCGAGAGCCTTGAAGTACGAGGGCTGCTCGACAATCACCTTCTCCTGCGGAGCAATGCCCAGAGTGTTGAAGAACACGTCAAGATGCAGGTTCGGATATGCGGCAACAAGGTCGGCCGTGCTCATAGGGTTGTACTGGGCCTCGACATCCCTCTGCTGAACCATCGACCAGAAAGGCACGGCGGCAGCCATCTCCACTTCGAAGGCATCGGCGGCACGCTGGGAAGCATCATCGAAGCCGGCAAGTGCGAACACCTTCTCAAGGAACTCGAGGTAACCCTTGCGCAGAGCCTCGTGTTCGGGAAGAAGATAATAGTCGCGGTTATGCATCGCCAGGCCGCTCTCGCCGATATAAAGCACGTTCACATCACTGTCAAGCATATCTGCAGCGACATAGGCACCATACAGGCCGCTCACGCCGCACTGCTCGCACTTCGCGCTGGCATAGGCAAAATGCTCGGGAGCATTGATATCCTCGAGCTGCATAAGATAGGGAATCAGCGGAGCCGCCCCTTCGCGATTAAGCCGTGTGGAGTCGAGTCCCATCAGATAGAGGTCGGCGATCTTCTGCTCAACGCTGCCGGGTTTGGTCTTGAGCTCCGACAGGCTGCTGAAAAGGTCGTTCAACCTTATTTCGTTATTCTCGGCAAGCACATCGAAAGCGCCATAGCGGGAATATTCCGCCTTGAGGGGATTGTTCTTCTGCCATCCGCCGGTGGCGTATGCATAGAAATCCTCGCCGGGAGCGACCGACGTATCAAGATTGGCAAGGTCGATTGCGGGGACCTTGGTGGCGTTGTTACATGCGCTGAGTGCAGCGGCACAAAGAATCATTGCAGCAAAATACTTTTTCATATATAATAAATAGAGCTTTGTTTCAAAAAGCATTAGGGAGCGCCTTACAATAGTATGTGAGGAAGATTCCCGTAAATTGAATATACTCCTCCCCATCCGTTCGGAAGTCATCTGTATGCCTACGGGTGGCTTCCGTTATTTTCCATCCATCAGTAAGACATTTGCGTATTGCAATGGTCTCAATCCTTTTCAAAATCGTAATGTAAATATAGTGATTCTACATCAAACCACAACTCAGCGCTGACGGATACATCACGGAGAAGAGTTGTTTCAATCTGCAATTCTACATCAAACCACAACGGGCTTGATGACGTATTCTCCGAGCAGGTCGTTGTTTCAATCTACGATTCTACATCAAACCACAACTTCGACGGCTGCGACGGCGTGAAGGGCATCGTTGTTTCAATCTACGATTCTACATCAAACCACAACTGATAGTTCCACGGGTTGCAATCTCGTTGAGTTGTTTCAATCTACGATTCTACATCAAACCACAACGACACCCAAGTTAACGAGTGCAGAGTGATGTTGTTTCAATCTACGATTCTACATCAAACCACAACTGTACGAGAACCTGCACCAGGTCGCGCTGGTTGTTTCAATCTACGATTCTACATCAAACCACAACCTGGCTTTCATTCGGAATTAAAAAATTATGTTGTTTCAATCTACGATTCTACATCAAACCACAACATATAAGTGGTTACTTGTGTAAGGGACAAAGTTGTTTCAATCTACGATTCTACATCAAACCACAACCCTTCGACATGTCCCATGAGAATTTCCTTTGTTGTTTCAATCTACGATTCTACATCAAACCACAACGTTCGGGCGTGATGTATTTTCCGAACGCGGTTGTTTCAATCTACGATTCTACATCAAACCACAACTAACTGCTCAATGAGAAGAGATGAGCCATGTTGTTTCAATCTACGATTCTACATCAAACCACAACTTGACCAACCCCACAAAAGGCCCAGTGAGCGTTGTTTCAATCTACGATTCTACATCAAACCACAACAGGGAGCAATTCTATAATTGCCGATGACTGTTGTTTCAATCTACGATTCTACATCAAACCACAACACGTTCGCTGAACGGTTTTTATGTGCGGCGTTGTTTCAATCTACGATTCTACATCAAACCACAACTTACGGGCTGCCGGGCTGCGGAAGATTGCGTTGTTTCAATCTACGATTCTACATCAAACCACAACTTTTCCGCCTTTTCAATCAATTCGTTGAAGTTGTTTCAATCTACGATTCTACATCAAACCACAACTCCTTTCGAACTCAAACAGTCCGAAGGTAGTTGTTTCAATCTACGATTCTACATCAAACCACAACTCATTCGGGAGAATATTATGAAGATGCTTGTTGTTTCAATCTACGATTCTACATCAAACCACAACTAAATGCCATGGAGAAACAAAATCATCACAGTTGTTTCAATCTACGATTCTACATCAAACCACAACTCTGCATACCTCTTTTGAAACCAAAGTTTGTTGTTTCAATCTACGATTCTACATCAAACCACAACCAAGTCCCACCGCCGACGGGATAAGGAAAGTTGTTTCAATCTACGATTCTACATCAAACCACAACTTCTGGGTTAATTATACCGATTTCGGAGGAGTTGTTTCAATCTACGATTCTACATCAAACCACAACCTCGTTGGTGTGAGGAAGAATAAAAATTCCGTTGTTTCAATCTACGATTCTACATCAAACCACAACCCTCAAGGTGTGCCGCGTGCCTTGCGTGGGAGTTGTTTCAATCTACGATTCTACATCAAACCACAACATAAACTTGACTAATGGTGATTTCTGCTTTGTTGTTTCAATCTACGATTCTACATCAAACCACAACTCCTATGCTTGCTGGTGTTGGCAATGAAGCGTTGTTTCAATCTACGATTCTACATCAAACCACAACGTTGTCAAGGCAACGGGGAGTGTCGCAACGGTTGTTTCAATCTACGATTCTACATCAAACCACAACGAAGACGCGACGCTTGTCCTCATCGCTGACGTTGTTTCAATCTACGATTCTACATCAAACCACAACTGTTAAACATATCATTACACAAAGTAAATGTTGTTTCAATCTACGATTCTACATCAAACCACAACCTGCGCGCGATAAGTTGCATATTTTCAAGGCATTACACCTCATACTCCGCCGTATTACACAGGAAGTGGTTTGTAAAAATATGTCAAAGATCTTAAAATAATTCCAATTGTCTTGGAGCCGTTGGCAAGGATTTCTTAACCTTGCCATAAAAATTCAATATGTCACCATATTGTTTGTCCGTTATGCATAAAACCGATACCTGACCTTCAGAAGGCATCAAAGTCTGCACCCTCTTGATATGAACCTCAGCATTCTCTTTGGATGGACAATGCCTGACATATACGGAGAACTGCATCATTGTAAAACCATCTTTCTCGAGTTCTTTCCTGAACTTTGCCGCATCTTTACGATTCTGCTTTGTAGCCGTGGGCAAATCAAAGAATACAAAAGTCCACATAATATGGTAAGCGCATAATCTGAACGACGACATTATCTTATTCCAACTTTGGATAAACTATGCTCTTCTCTTCACCCTTGTAGCATCTACCTAATGATGCGGTTGTAACAGACAGACCTATTTCCAATGGCCTGCGACAATCATCAAATCTTGTATCCGCACTCAGCACTCCTACGAGGTATGATTTCACTTCCTGCGTCAATTCGGTCTCGCCATTGCTAAACACCCCATATACGATTTCATCGACAAAGGGACGATAAGGCTCCATAATATCATCGGCAAGAGGGAACGCATTATACTTGCTCTTATGGAATAGCCCAAACGAAGGATTGATGCCCGAGCCAAGCAAAGCGCGGCATACTGCACTACGCAAAATGCTGTAACCATAATTCAGCATATTATTAGGCGCATCTCCTTGACGTTCCCTGGAAAAACCACGACCAAATAACTCATGCCAATATACGCGTGCAGCGGCTCCTTCCCTGTTGTCAACATCTCCCGACTTCACGTTCGAATAAAAAGGTCGCAACAAATTACCATCCTTGTCAAACTTGTCAAGCAAAGCCGCCTGGTTTCTTATCTTTCTTTCAACCGTCTGTTTCCAAAGACGATTCTTTAGAGATTCACTTGAAGAAACCTGATATTTAAGCATCTCCCCCTGAGTAGTGTTCGCATTCAGGCTTAAAAGGACGGAATTCGGCATAGAACGTCCATCGCAGAATATCAATGCGACATTGTTATCAGACAAAGCATTTATGAGAGGGACTGAAAGCGCAGCCTGCTGATTCTCAACTATTACAACGCCAATATCTTCTATCGGAGCCGTCTTGACATCATCTTTTGAGCACAATGATGTGCACACAAGCTGTCCATTTTTCAATGTCAAAGAAGATGGAGTTGCTATCATTATTGTCCGCTTTATCATTTTCTCTCTATGAATTTAATTTCGCCAGATGTACTGATAGCGAAGTCATACCCCTCAACAAGAGCTTTTATCTGATTATGGCTCATTTCGATGATTGCTCTATATGGATCCTCTGATGCCCACGGACCTTTCCTAGAATCCAAATCATTTTTTGCTCTTGCTTCCTGATGATGAATAAATGAAACGATACTATTTACAGAGAACTTCATCGTCTTGTAAAGCCTTCGTTTCAACTCTGACTGAGAGACGGAGAACAGTTCTTCCTTATTGTTTTCATAAAAAAGAACCATCGTTCCCGTATGAAGAGCGAAAATAAATGGGTAACCATTACTGTCGGAAGCAGGATAAATAGTTTCTTTACCTAGTTTTCTTGCTCGCACGGCCTCAAGATTGGTTATTACATTAAAAGACCTTTTAACCTTTCCTTTGGCGTTTAGACCTTCAAAAACGACATATGCATAATTACTTTCGTTTGCGACATGGTAATCACGTTTGTATTCATGATCAGATGCAAACCTCTGTTTCTTCAGGGCCAATGGATTCGTCACGGCAGAGGCAAATAGCCGGACTTTCTTGATAGGAATCTGTTTATCCTCGTTCATCCAGATCTGCCCCTGTAGAGCAGAAATGCCATTGGTCCTTACAGCGGCCTCCACTTTTTCGCGGACAACGTCATCAACAATATTTTTGATATCCTTGTCCGAGAGAGACGCAAGTTCCTTTCTGACAACATACCTGATTTCTCCATCGCGTTCGATGGCACCATAGAATGTCTGCAGATGCAGAGATCCACGGGCTGAATCTCCCTGAACGTACAAGGGATGACCTGACTCGTCACGCTGGATGACCCCTCTCCTACGAAGGATCTTCTTTGTAGGCTTCAGCATATTGTCAGGAGTATAGTGTGAAACGAGAAGATTTTCGGAAATCTGCTTGACGTCCTCGGTAAAACTCTTCCACGGCTTTGGCATTTCAGGTTTATTGCCGCTACCATACATATATATCTCCCGGTCTCGCTTATACTGTGCCCATTGGTCGTACTCGACCTTGCCGATGCAGGCGATGGTGATGGCATCAATACAGTGATGGGAATGGTTGACCCTCTCCTTCTTGGTGTAGTTGTCCTGCAGGCCCCAGATGTTCCTGAATTCAGCGGTTGTTTCACCCTTGACCGTATATACCCTGTCAAACACAGACTGCATATACATCCTCGCATATCTGCCGATGACGCCTATGTCAACGCCCTGCCTGTTGGTGAAGCCTTCAGGGACATCCTTCATCTTGAAGCGGCGCAACTTGTCCGAGCAGTAATCCACCTGCATCTTTGCCATATGGCGACGCTGAACAGCGCGGTCCTTGGAGTCCTTGTCTGCGGCAGCCTTCGCGGCACGGGATGCCTTGCTGATATCTTTACGCAATGCATCCATCTTCTCCTGTATCCCAGTCGCTTCGACCCTTGCAAGTATCTCCTCCCAGTTCGCCAGTTCGGAAGGAAGACGGCCTTTCTTCACTTCCCTATTGAACCGACATTCACACAATGTCTTGTTTGCTTTGGAATTGTCTCCACCACGTGAACGCGGTACCGTATGCTCGATGTCGAATTGAGGGTTCGCACCAAGGAATCCGGAAATCTGAATCTGCTTGCCGGTATAGAGACATACATGCTTCTGTTCTTCCCACAGTTCATACTTTAGAATATCATCTTCCGTCGGCTCATAGTTCTGGCCATTCTGACTGAAGTATTCCAATATCGCATTTCTGTATTCTGCCCTGCGTTTGGCGTTGTCCCTCTGAAGAATTTCTATGGCCCGCCGTGTGTTAAAATCGTTGAGATTTCTAGACAGCTCAATGTTAATCTTCGTATTCCTGTCAATCTTGCCGGCCTTGATGAGTTCATTTACGAGTGTCCTGAGGCGGAACAAGGCTCTCATTGCCATGGGGTTGCGAACCGAATCAGTCCTGGGAGACCGAAGAAGTACAAGGCCATCTTTATTGGGTAATGACTTAGGATAGACATCAATCTTGGAAGGATGGTAAAGCTTTTCCATATTCAGGTCATATATGCCGAGGTTGCATAAGTCCTCTTCAATTTTCCTGAGTTTGGAGTCATTCTTAATATTCGAATCCGGCACATAGGAGATTACCGTTCTTACCAACGTGTCGTTGACTTCCTTCTGGCGTTCAGGGTCATTCCAGACCTCTGCCGGGACGACTCTCCTGATATTTGCGAGCATCGCTGCCTCATCATACCGGTATCCGGCGCGAAGCCAGGGAAGAATCTTCCTTATGGCGCAAAGGCTGAGGGATGCATATCCCTGAGGCACTTTTATCTCGGCAAAAGCCTTGGCATCTTCCGATGAAAGTTGAAGTTTTTCCTCTGCCCATTGAGCCAGCATTTCATCGTTATCAAAGAATGTAAGGACATGCCAGACATCATCGATAATCTGCTGTTCCGTCTTGCCAGCCGAAAGGACATACTGCTCACATATAGCATTGCGCCAGCCATCACCGAACAGCGATGCAAACTGAGACGTGACAGGGCAACCGCAGACATTCGTACTGTCGCGGAAATTAACTCTGAATGTATTTGTGTCCAATGCAATGCCATCACTTGAATAGATAACATTGACACCCTTGCCGGCCAGTTTCTTTGATATGTCCGAGAAATCAAAATTATCCTTTGACTTCCTGGCAAACAAGGGCCATATCAAGGCTTTCTCCTCTTCTTTCAGACCGCGCAACATAACCTCCCCAGGCTTCGCTATCCTGATGTTATTAATAAAGGACAGCATCCTGAACTCCTCAAAGTCTGGGTGCGACAGCTGGCAGCGCGTTTTATCACTTTCAAAAGGGCACTTGCCTACAAGACCCTTTTGGGATTTCAATGGGCGCTGGTAGAAGATTGCATTGAACAAACTCTGCTCAAGGTCCTCGCCTATGCCTTGTTTCTGACATATAGCCCTGAATTCCTTCACATAATGTTCCTTCCTGTCCGTGTACTTCTTCCTGATAGGTATCCCTGAGCCATACAGGTGGTAGAAGAAATCTCCCAGATACTCAAATCCAGATTCTTTCATCAGATTGTCAAGTTCGGAGATGGCAGTCTTGACTTTACCATCCTCGTCCGAAGCCGACTGGTCCTTCCTGTTGCTCAAGAAACCCCTTCTCTGGTTAATATGGTATAGAGCACGTCCGAGAGCATAACGGTCTTCCTTCTTTCTCAGGTCAAGAGCCTCATGCAGGCAGCGGTGCCTGTCATAGTATGGATTGGCACCTTCGAGATCATCTGTCTTAAGCCACTGCAGGAAGTCGGGGTTGAGGGGAAACAACTTCTTTTCCCGCCACTCCTTCAGTTCGGCCTCGCCCAAGTACGGGCAAAGGGATTCACGTACAAGAATCTTGAGAAGTTCAATCTTGCGAAGTCTCCTCCTGAAGTAATGCCGCCTGCTGGCACGGGCCTCCGTTCTTGTCTTGACCGAAGGCTCCTCATTTCCCTTCACCCGATTTACGCCTTCCTGAAAAATATGGACACCCTTGTCAACCAAAGTGGTCTTGCCGGATTCATGATCAACGATGGCCCAACCGATGGAATTGGTTCCCAAATCAATACCTAATGTTCTTGACATAAATTTCTTGTAATATTTTGAGAAAGGTAATAATTAATTCACAATAATTATGTAAGTTTGCGTCAGTAAGTTCTACATCTTACCACAATAAGGCTATATGCCGAAGGATTTTTTCCTATGTCTCCGCGTACTCCGTGGAGACTTTTTTTGCATTATTGGCGTCAGAAAATAGCCGTTTGGGATCACCAGCAAAACTATGTTTTGTTATACGATGCTTTGCCGGAGATAGCGGGATGCCGGAGCGCGGGTAGCGTGGCGAGCGATTTTGAGCGACACGGATAAAGGCGAGCGTGAGACGGAAGGCCGGTTGCGCGGAGCGCAATTGCGAGCATGTCTGAGCACGGAGTGCGAGTTGCGCAGCAAAGGCCTGTAGGCCACGTGAGACCCGTGTCGCGAAGCATGAGCGAACCTGCGACC
>JAZLKT010000069.1:0-6417 GCA_045597785.1 Candidatus Cryptobacteroides sp. | reverse complement strand
CCTCCGACTTTGACCCGACTTACCTTTCTTGGTAGTAACGACGATAACGCCCGCCATGGCCCTGGCTCCGTAAATCGAAGTGGCCGAACCGTCCTTGAGGATATCGAACGACTCGATATCGTCGGAGTTCAATCCGGCGATGGCGGAACTGATGAGGGTGGTGGCATCACCTGAAGACAGTTCATCGGCGCTCACGTCAATGACATCTGCCATGATTACACCATCCACAACCCAGAGCGGCTTGGACGAGCCATAGATTGACGTGGCACCGCGCACCCTGATTTTGGGAGCGGTTCCGAAGGTACCGGATACGTTCTGCACGGATACACCGGCAGCACGTCCCTCAAGGGAGCGGCTGATATCCGCAACACCGTCAAGTTTGGCTTCTTCGGCCTCGACCTTGGTGGTCGAACCCGTGAAGAGGCGGCGGTCCATCTTCTGCATACCTGTAACGACGACGCCCTCAAGCATTTCGGCGTCATCTTCCATCGAGAACTTCATATCCGAAGAGATGGGAAGAGTCGCGTCTTTCACACCGAGGTACGAGACCGTCACAGTCTTCGCCGAGGCGGGAATGTTCTTAAGCTCGAACTTTCCGTCAATGTCCGTGATACCTTTAATATCCGTGCCATCGACAACAACATACGCACCGATTACAGGCTGATTGTCAATAGCATACGTAACCGTACCGCTAGCGACTCTGGTCTGTGCCGACGCCGTGAGGCCGAGGCCGAACAGGCTGATCAGTAGAGAAAAGATTATTTTCTTCATATTTACAATAACTAACCCCCGTATTGCACAAGGATATAATACACATCATTAAGGTTGCGAATTTAAGCAAAAAAAAGCAAAATTCGCAGCATTAATATAAAAAAACATGCTAAGTGCGGGCGGTGGGACTCGAACCCACACGCGCAAGGCACAAGATCCTAAGTCTTGCTTGTCTACCAATTTCAACACGCCCGCAAAAACGACTGCAAATATAACAATTTATATTATTCGCGTATGTGCGAAATTATTCAGCAGCGGCGGCCTGCGCCTCTATCTCGGCGGCGGTAGCGGCATCAAGGGCTTCGGACGGAGCTTCAGCCGCATTGACATAATTGCGGTTACGCTTGAACGACGTAATCTCACGCTGCTCGCGGTTCTCCTTGACGGCAGTATCGACACCTTTCTGGAATATATTCCTTATGGACTCAAGCAGGTTTATGCTCGACTCCTCAACTACATCCGTAAATACGGGCACGCTCGAAGCATCCTGATACTTCACCTTGCCAAGACTGAACTTCGTCTTTGCCGACGTGCCGTAAAGATCGACTCCGAACCTCAGCGGCTGGGGCGAATGCAGAATCGAAGCGTGGTAGCGGAAATTCGATCCGGCCATATTCTGCACACCAGACAGGGCAAGCGTGTAACGGTCAACGTCGACTATGAACGGGAACACCTCGACACGCGAGTTCTTGAGCATTCCATCCACTTCGAGTGTCTGAATGGTCGCTTTCTTGTTATCCTTGAAGAGCAGCAGACGGGCAATCTTAGTGAAGTCGGGACTGTTCTCGATGGTAAGGTCGGTTCCAGTGATTCGCAGCACTCCATCCATCGTGGGCATAAGGAAATTCATATGCTCGTCGAGCGAGCTCGTCGCCGAAACGTTGCAGTTCAGCAGGCCGCTGAAGCACTTGAGCATGGGCAGGGCCTCATCGACCGACGGAATCACGTCGATAATCTGCTCGGCAGACATATCCTGGAGGCGCAGCGAGAAGCCGCAGCTCACGTCCTTGCGGGTCTTTGTGGCATAGAATGCATCAAGATAGATGTTTCCGGCACTGCTCAGAGCCTTGAAATCGGATATCTGCAGGCAGCGTTCCTGCGCCAGAGCCGTAAGTGCAAGGGTATCTATGGTGAGCGACGCGTATTTTACGTTATGCGCATCAAGTTTGATGTCGGCAATCAGGTTGGCCGGAACAATCACCAGCGCTACGCTGTCGGCAGAAGTCTTTGCAGCGGCCGCAGCTATCTGTGCCTCGTATGCGGCATCATCCTCGGCCATCGCGGACGATGAAGGCTTGAACTGGCTTCCCTGGCTGTAGGCGGTAAGCAACTGGTTGGCATCCATCGACTCCGAAGAAATAACCGCATCGGCATGCAGAACCCCGCGGCCAAGCAGCATCCTGCGAAGACCGGTAACCGTAGCGGTAACGGCCAGGTCGGAATCGCCCGACTTGAGGCCGAACTCTTCGAGCGCAATGGTATTGTTGTCGAACCTGGCCGAAAGCGCGGTAAGAGAGGTTCGTAGAGGGAAATAGGGAGTCATTACACGTGCCGACGAAGCAGACAGCGTTCCGTCCAGATTCCATTCCCTGAAGTATTTCGCCAGCTCGTCACCGAGGCTGAAGTTCAAATCGCCGCTGCGCAGAGTCTCATCCGACAGCCAGTCCGGCCGTTCAGCCGCCCTCTGACGGAAGCCGTGGCTGCTGGCAGGGCCGCCATTTCTGGAGCGCGTATTCATCGTGGCGGAAAGCTTGAGCGAAAGGTCACGCACCGACGCGCGGTTCACGCCCGAGCGCACGAAAGCCCTCTCGGTCGTGCTTCGCAGCGAGAGCACCGGAATGCTCCTGTCGCCGTTGTAAGGACTTATCGCAAAGGATTCACGGGTATTCCGCACACGCAAAGAAAGAGAATCCGCATCGCGCAGATGCAGCGATTCGGCGAAGACGGTGCCGCGGAAGGGATGCACCTTTCCCTTCGAATCCCCGTCAAGGATAGAAGCCGTATTCATCGCCTTTACATCAAGGCCCTTGACCTGGGCGAACATTCCGGCCACATCGGCGCCAAGGCTGTCGGCCGTCACTTTGACGGTAAGCAGTCTCTCGTCTTTCGAAATGCTCTTCCCTTCCCTCTTCGCACCGGTTGTAGCGGCCGTGAGCTTGAAAGTGCGCACAAGGGCCGAAATGCTGTCCGCCGGCATAGCAAAGCGTATAGTATCTATATCAACCGATGCATTGATGTCGGCATCGGCGATATGTGCCATATTCAGTTGAGACAGATGCGCGGCCGCATCGACCACCGCATGCATGCGTCCACCGGCTTCGATTCCAAGGCTGTCGGGCAGGAAAGCCATCACGTCCTCGACACGCGCTGAGAGGTCGGCCTTCACCGCCGCGGCCGGATCGGGGCCGAGAAGGTCCTGCAAGTCGCCGTCCAAATCTATGGAGATGCCATCCGAGCAGAGGCGGACCTTGTCCATATCGACGATTATCTTCCCGGATTTGTCGGTATACGCATCAATGTCGATATCGGCATTCACCCTACGCCCAAGCGGAGCATAATCGACAAAGCAATCAGGCAGTTTGACGCAGGCCGAAAGCGAAGGCAGCACACCGTTCGAAGCGCAGAGCAGTCCGTCGGCGCGGACATCGACATCCAGCACGGCATCGGTCTTGAAATCATTCGCCCCGTCCCAGAACTTGACGGCATATTCAGAGAGAATCGACGAAAGGTCGCAACCGTAGATTCCGGCCTTCGCCGCCAGCAGCAGCGAATCGGGGCCGGCGAATCCCACAGTTCCCGAAGCTTCGAGCGGGATTCCTCCGACATTCAGGGTCAATCGCCGCAAATCCACCGTAAAGATGCTGTCTTCGGGCAGCGAAAGCATGGCACCCAGTTCCACGGGCACGCGGATACGACCGTAGTTGCGCGTGCGGGCCGAAGCCCTGGCGTCGGCCGATATGTCCAAGCCGTCGCGGTCGCCACGAAGGCGGAGCGTTCCCAAGCGGAACGAAAGCGTATCGGCACCTATCCGCCCGTTGGCACGGAGCGTGTCAATGGCGAAGCGTCCGTGCGAGGCGAGCGGCTCGTCCAGTCGGAAAAGTCCCTTGAAGAGGAGCCTCTCAAGCCTCAACGAAAGGAAAAGGCTGTCCTGCGGCGCGCAGAATGAAATATCGGGCCTGTCGGTCAGACGCAGCTTTCCAACGCTGAGGGGAGGTATGGTCCCGGTGGAATCGTCATCTTCCTCAGACGCGGCGAACTTGAAGATATTCCAGTTTGCAGTGCTGTCGTTATAGCTTTTGGCAAAGATACGCGGCGCATCAAGCCACACAAAGGGGAGGTCGATATTTCCGGAGATGAGTTCCGGTAGCGAAGCCGAAGCCACGAAACGGCGGAACGAGGCGAGCGTATCGGCCTCCTCCTGCCGGCCGCGGTTCATCCGGCGTGAACCGTCCTCGAACGCATCGAAACGCTCGTGCGGATATGTGAGCGAACAGTCCTCGAGCGAAACCGTCAGATTCGGAAAGTGCTTGAAAAGCGACAGATCAACCTTGCCGAAAGACAGATTGCCATCGATAAAGCGGTCCGAATACTTGTTTACGAGCCGGGTCGAGACATTGGTGGCGAAAACAATCTGCAGCACCAGAATGACCAGCGCAAGCAGCCCGGCCACGGAACCCAGGCACCATAACAGAATTTTCGGAGCTTTCTTCATCGGTTATTGACCTATGGTTTTGAAGAAATCGTTACCCTTGTCGTCAACCAGGATGAATGCGGGGAAATCCTCTACCTCAATCTTCCAGATGGCCTCCATTCCCAGTTCGGGATACTCGACGCACTCGATGCTCTTGATATTGTTCTGGGCAAGGATGGCAGCCGGGCCGCCGATGCTTCCGAGATAGAAGCCGCCGTGCTTGCGGCAGGCATCGGTGACCTGCTGGGTCCGGTTGCCCTTGGCGAGCATAATCATCGAGCCGCCGTGGTCCTGGAACTCATCAACATACGGATCCATACGGTTGGCGGTTGTGGGCCCCATCGAGCCGCAGGCCATACCGGCGGGTGTCTTTGCGGGGCCGGCATAGTAAACGGGATGGTCCTTGAAGTATTGGGGAAGGTCTTCTCCGGCATCAAGCCTTGCCTTCAGTTTGGCGTGAGCGATGTCGCGGCCCACGATGATGGTGCCGTTAAGGCTCAGACGCGTGCTCACCGGGTATTTGCCGAGCTGGGCGCAGACCTCGCTCATCGGGCGGTTCAGGTCTACGCGTACGGCATCGCCTTCACCCGCCTGGCGCAGCTCTTCGGGAATGAGTTCATAGGGTTTGTCGTCCATTTTCTCAATCCAGATACCGTCGGCGTTGATCTTCGCCTTGATATTACGGTCGGCCGAGCAACTTACGCCGAGGCCGACGGGGCAGCTCGCTCCGTGACGTGGCAGACGCACTACGCGCACGTCGTGTGCCATATACTTGCCTCCGAACTGGGCTCCGAGCCCGATCTTGTGGGCCTCTTCGAGGAGTTGTGCCTCGAGTTCGACGTCGCGGAATGCGCGGCCGGTTTCATCTCCCGTTGTAGGAAGGCTGTCGTAGTAGTGCGTGCTGGCAAGTTTGACGGTAAGAAGGTTCTTCTCAGCGCTTGTGCCACCGATTACGAATGCGATATGATACGGAGGGCAGGCCGCTGTTCCGAGGCTGCGCATCTTTTCGACGAGGAAGGGCACGAGCGTGCCGGGGTTCTGGATGCGGGCCTTTGTCTCCTGGTAGAGGTAGGTCTTGTTTGCGCTTCCGCCGCCTTTTGTAACGCAGAGGAAACGGTACTCGGCGCCCTCGGCGGCTTCAATATCTATCTGTGCGGGAAGATTGCACTTCGTATTGACCTCGCGGTACATATCGAGCGGAGCGTTCTGGCTGTAACGGAGATTCTCTTCGGTGTATGTTTTGAAAACGCCCTTGCTCAAAGCCTCCTCGTCGCAGAAGCCGGTCCACACCTGCTGGCCCTTTTCGCCGTGGATGATGGCCGTACCGGTATCCTGGCAGAGAGGGAGCTTGCCCTTCGCCGCCACCTCGGCATTGCGAAGGAAGGTCAGGGCCACGTACTTGTCGTTTTCGCTGGCCTCGGGGTCGCGGAGAATCTTCGCGACCTGCTCGTTGTGCGAGCGGCGCAGCAGGAAGCTTACATCGCGGAATGCCGTGTTGGACATTACCGTCAGGGCCTCGGGGCTGACCTTGAGGATGGTGTGTCCCTCGAAAGAGGATGTGCTTACCAGCTGCTCCGAGCCAGGGATTTTGTAATACTCTGTAGTGTCGGCGCCGAGTTGGAACATAGGCGCATACTTGAATTCAGCCATATCAATTGTTGTTCATTAAAAATTCTTTCATGAATGCACCGAGGTCGCCGTCAAGCACGCCCTGCGTATCGGCGGTTTCGTAGCCGGTGCGCACGTCCTTGACCATCTTGTACGGATGCAGGACATATGAGCGTATCTGCGAGCCCCACTCGATGCGGCGCTTCTGCCCTTCGAGCTCGGCCTGCTTCTCGCGACGCTTCTGGAGTTCGATGTCGTAGAGGCGCGATTTGAGAATCCGCAGAGCATTCTGGCGGTTGTCCTGCTGGCTGCGGGTCTCCGTATTCTCCACGGTAATGCCCGTAGGC
>JAZLKT010000068.1:0-26072 GCA_045597785.1 Candidatus Cryptobacteroides sp. | reverse complement strand
AAGCACAAAGGCCGCGGGGTATTAGAGGGGCAGAGCCCCTCGGAATGAAAGTAAAGCTTCGCGAAGCGAAGTTCATTGCGCAGTTTCACTGCGCAATGAACGCGTAAACTATGTCGCCTCGCTGCTTGGCGGGGGCATTGGGGTCGCGAGAGAAGCGCGCACGGCTTGCGGCGCGCAGGGCAAATTCGCGAAGACAACTGTCGCCAGTCGAGACTTCTTCCTGGATCTTTGCCGAAAGGACATTGCCTTCGGGGTTCACGATTATTATTACAGTGACCTCCCCGCCGCCGTAGCATTTATAGGCTGGAATAGGCAGATAGCTTGCCTTGCGGCCTCCCAGGTCGTAGGACACGACCGAAGGACCCGTGTATTCAACACTCTCTTCAACCTGTTCCACGCGAGTGGCTTCGTAGGAAATCGTTGCTTCGCTCTGATGCTCCAGGGTCTCTTTGATGTCTTTTTGAATACGGGCGTTTTCGTCGAGGAGATCCTGGGTATGACGGTTAACGGCCACATTGCGAAGTCCCTGGTCGGCATTGATGGGCTCAAGCCCATTCCGGGCAAGCAACTCGTTAAGACGTCTGTTCACGTCTTTCTTGAATTCGAGTTCTTTCTGCAGCCTCTCGAATTCCTCCAGTTCGCTGAAATCCATCTCGAACTGGCTTTGGCTGCGCAGCGTCGGCGTGACCACGGTCAGAAGCAAGACAATAATCACCGCGAGATGAACACTCACGGTGATAAGCAATCCTGCCCTGTTTTCCGGCGCGGGTCTTTTCACGGCGCTATTCGTTGATGGCCTGGAGCGACTTCTCCACTGTGGCCGAAATGACGTCGATGGCGACCTTGTTGTGCCCTCCCTGGGGAATGATGATGTCGGCGTAACGTTTGCTGGGCTCTATGAACTGAAGGTACATAGGCTTTACGGTACGGCTGTAACGTTCGATGACCCAGTGCACATCTTTGCCGCGCTCGGAAATGTCGCGCTCCATAACACGCATCAGGCGGTCGTCATCGTCGGCATCGACGAAGATTTTGATATCCATCTGGTCGCGGAGTTCCTTGCAGGTGAAGATGAGAATTCCTTCGATAATAATCACGTCGGCAGGTTCCACGGTAGTGGTTTCGGTCTTCGACCTTGTGCAGGAAATGAATGAATAAACCGGCTGCTGAATGGTCTTGCCGTTCTTGAGGTCGCACAGTTGCGAGCAGAGAAGGTCCCACTCAATGGCATCGGGATGGTCGAAGTTGTGGTTGCGCTTCTCTTCGTCGGTAAGGTCGGATGAGTCCTTGTAGTAGCAGTCCTGAGGGATAATGACAACCCTCTTGTTCAGTTTTTCGGTGATGGCTTTTACAACGGTTGTCTTTCCGCTGCCGGAGCCTCCGGCGATTCCAATTACCAGCATAATCTGTTAATATTCAGCGTTTTTAGGAGTGCGGGGGAAGGGGATTACGTCGCGAATGTTCTGCATTCCGGTCACGAAGAGCAGAAGCCTTTCGAACCCGAGACCGAAACCGCTGTGAGGGCAGCTGCCGAAACGGCGGGTGTCAATGTACCATTCGAGGTTCTTGCGGCTCATTCCAAGCTCGTTTATGCGTGCTTCGAGTTTCTCGAGCGAGGACTCCCTTTCGGAGCCGCCGATAATCTCGCCGATCTTCGGGAAGAGCACGTCCATTGCGCGGACAGTCTTTCCGTTCTCGTCCTGCTTCATATAGAAGGCCTTGATTTCCTTGGGATAACCGGTAAGGATGACAGGCTTGCAGAAATGCTTCTCCACGAGGTAGCGCTCGTGCTCGCTCTGCAGGTCGACGCCCCAGTAAACGGGATATTCGAACTGAACGCCGTTCGCGATGGCCGCCTCGAGAATCTTGATTCCTTCCGTGTATTCGAGTCGTACGAAATCGGTTGCGATTACGCCCTGGAGCCTTTCGATAAGTTCATTGTCGTACCTGTCATTGAGGAATTTGATATCATCGAAGCAGTTGTCAAGTGCGTACTTCACAAGGTGCTTGATGAAGTCCTCGGCCAGGTCCATATTATCGTTGATGTCGTAGAAAGCCATTTCGGGCTCAATCATCCAGAACTCGGCAAGGTGGCGGGGTGTGTTGGAGTTCTCGGCGCGGAAGGTCGGGCCGAAGGTGTAAATCTCTCCAAGCGCCGTGGCACCGAGCACGCCTTCGAGCTGGCCGCTCACGGTAAGGCTGGTCTGTTTTCCGAAGAAGTCCTTGCTGAAGTCGGGTTCGCCCTTCTTGTTCTTCGGAACGTTGTTAAGATCGAGCGTCGTGACCTGGAACATCTGTCCCGCACCTTCGCAGTCAGAGGCTGTGATGAGAGGGGTGTTGAGGTACACGAAACCCTTGCTGTGGAAATACTCGTGGATGGCGTATGCCATCTGGCTGCGGAGTCTCAGCACGGCTCCGAAGGTGTTGGTGCGGGGACGCATGTGTGCCACTGTGCGCAGATACTCGAAAGAGGTATCCTTCTTCTGCAGAGGGTAGCGCATGGGGTCGCATTCGCCATAGACGGTGAGCTCGCTTGCGTGAATCTCGACTGCCTGGCCGCTACCGACCGATTCCACCAGATTGCCGCGTACCGCAATGCAGGCGCCGGTGCTGATGTGCGAAAGCACTGCCTCGTTTTCAGGAGTCTTGTCGACAACGATCTGAATGTTTGTAATCGTGCTTCCGTCGTTGAGTGCAATGAACGCTATTTCCTTGTTTCCACGTTTGGTGCGGACCCAGCCTTTTGCGAGAACCTCCTTGCCGGGGGTGGCCTTGAGCAGGTCTTTTACCTTGGTCCTGAGTATTTCTGTTGCCATATTGTTCGTTTATTTCAAAAAGCAGCCCTCTCTGCTGGAGAGGGGGCTGCTCATATAGTACAAGAGATGCTATTCATCTCCAGGTCTGCGTGCCGAATACATTATCTTCAGGGCTGAGCAGCGGCGCAGCTCCTGCCTGACATCGGTTACGATACCCATCTTCACGTCCTTGTCCGCGCGGATTGCAACGGTCATGAGGGGACGGTCGCCTTCGTTCAGAGACTCACGCTCCGAAGCCACGAAGTCGCGGATGTCATCCTTGGTCTTGAAGGAATCGTTAAGCTGGATACGTGCGTCGGTACCGTACTGGCTCTGAAGCGACTTGATAGGAGTACCGATGTTGATGTACGAACAAAGGTCCTTCCTTTCAAGCTTTACCACTTCGGAAGCTTCCGGAACGACAACCTGCACCTTGTTCTCGGTCTCGCGCATCTGCGTGGTGACCATGAAGAAGAACAGAAGCATGAATACGATATCGGAAAGAGAACCCGAGGTTATTCCGGGAACTTCCTTTTTATTGTTGCTACCTCCGAATTTTGACATATGCTTCTAGTTTTGTGCATTTACGTCCTTAGGCTCGGCCTCGGAAATATTCTGGGGCACGGCCTTCTTGACAATATCCTGCTGCTCCTCGGTAAGCTTCGAGAACGGACGGCCGAAGTTGGCGCGTGAGAACTCGTCGCGAAGCTCGTTGACCGCCTTAACAAGTTCGTTCTGCACTGCGAGATACGCTTCGTAGCTTGTACCACGGTCGTTCTGCAGCGAGATTACGCCCTTTGAAACCATTGCCGTTCCGAAGCCGTCTATCTCCTTGGCTTCCTTCTCGGGAAGGCTGGGGTTGTTCGAGGGGTTGGTAAGGAATTCCTTGATCTTGTCTTTCAGAAAATGTATATCGATCGGCTCACTTCCTGCCAGAATCCTATCAGAAGCATTGATACGCACAACGATGATGTTGCGGCGGTTGATCTTCTGATCCTCCACCTGCTGATTCTTGTCAGGGATGGGAGGCAGACGACGCTGCAGACCCAGCTGGCTTCCCATTGTTGTAGTCATCAGGAAGTAGCACAGCAGAAGGAATGCAATATCGGCTGTAGAACTCGTATTCAGCGCTGGTGTTTTTCTTTTGCCCATACGATAATGACTTTATTTCTGTTTCTTGTCCAGGATTTTACGGATGATCCCGCCACATACGATGGAGAGTATTGCGGCTCCACCGAAGAGATAGGTGAGATTCAGTATTGTGTCTGTAAGTTTGAGCGTGGCCTGTGCAGGCTGTTCAAGCATACCTACTGCGGGCTTGCCCGGCGAGATAAGATATACGAGTACCACGAGGATCGCTGTGCCGCCGACGACAAGGCCGATCTTCTTGAGGAAAGAAGAGTCGTTCTTGGCGCTGATGTATCCGCCTATCACGATGATGGCGACGGCAGCCAGCCCGATCATAACGTAAGTCCAGATAAACATCAGGTCAACCGGCCAGGCACCGCCCTTCTCGAAACCGACCAGCCAGCCGATGAGAAGGACTGCGACACTGATGAGCATAAGCACCAGCATCGTCCTTTTGAACAGTTTACTATAGTTTATCATCGTTATTTCGCTTTGTATGCGCTCAGTACGTCAATGAAGTCGATGGAAGCCTCCTCCATATCGATGGTGATGGAGTCGATCTTGGCAAGGATGTAGTTGTAGAACACCTGAAGGATCATGGCGACGATAAGACCGCCGACGGTTGTGATAAGGGCCACCTTCATACCTCCTGCAACAACGTTAGGCGAGATATCGCCGGCTGCCTGGATGGCGTCGAAGGCCTGGATCATACCGATAACGGTTCCGAGGAATCCGAGTGAAGGTGCAATGGCGATGAACAGCGAAATCCAGCTGAGGCCGTTCTCGAGCTGTGTCATCTGAACCGAACCTGAAGAAACGATGTTCTTTTCCACTACGTCAACACCCTGGTCAACGCGGTCGAGACCGTCATAGAAAATCTTGGCGACGGGACCGCGGGTGTTGCGGCATACGTCCTTGGCTGCGTCGATTCCACCCTGTGCAAGGGCCTCTTCAACCTTTGCAACGAGTTCCTTGACATTGACTTTCGAGAATGAGAGATAAAGAATCCTCTCGATTGAAAGGGCGAGACCGATGATGAGGCAGATGATGATGGGGCTCATGAAGCCTGCGCCACCTTCGATGAACTTGGTCTTGAGGGCCTGGTGAAGGGGAACTTCGCTCTTAACGTTGAACGGGTTGATTTCGCTCTCGTCAACGAAGCGGGCGTCCTCGGCCTCGATTGTAGCATCATCTACAACCTCTTCCTCCTGGGCGCTTGCATAGGAAGCGGAGAAGGCGAGAAGGGCCAAAGCTGCCAAAAACATAGAAATTTTTTTCATAACTGTTTTTGTGTTTGATAATTATTGAATTTTAACAAATATTCAGCGGTCTTTCAAAAACGTCCAAAGATAGCAATTATATTTCATTTGACAATAATGCGGTCGAACAATTTGAGTGCATTTGCCGTGGTCGCGGCCGCGATTTCCGACACGCTCAGGCCCTTTATCCCGGCTATTGCCGTGGCTATCAAAGGGATATTGGCGCTTTCGTTCCGAGTCCCCCGCAGAGGCGTTGGGGCGAGGTATGGCGCATCCGTTTCGAGCAGTATCCGCTCGAGCGGAATATCCGCCAACTCGCGCGCGAGATGCGAGTTCTTGAATGTGAGCACTCCGCCTATCCCCACGCTCCAGTCGCCGTACTTCTGCATACGCCGCAGGAAATCGGCACTCAGGCTGAAAGCGTGCAGATTGCCGCGCAGGCCGAGACCCCGGCACGATTCCATCACGGAGAGGAAGTCTTCCGTTGCCTCGCGCAGGTGGATGTTGACCGGCAGCCCTGCCTTCGCGGCGAGTTCGAGCTGGGCTTTGAGGGCGTCGCGCTGCAGGGCGGCGGTATCGGGACCGTAGTGATAGTCGAGCCCGATTTCGCCGACCGCCACGATGTCCCCGCGCTTCGAAAGGCACTCCTGAACAAGGTCGACCTCGTCCTGCCACGAAGCGTCCACGCAGCCCGGGTAGAGCCCGGCCATCGGGTACAGAACGCCGGGGTAGCGGTCGCAGAGCGCATGCATCGCCCCGCGTTCGCGGCTTGAAATGTCGGCCTGGAGCAGGATGCGCACATCCGCGGCCTGGGCCCGGGCGATGACCTCGTCTTCGCAGCCTGC
Organism: Candidatus Cryptobacteroides sp.; assembly: GCA_045597785.1. Taxonomy (GTDB): domain Bacteria; phylum Bacteroidota; class Bacteroidia; order Bacteroidales; family UBA932; genus Cryptobacteroides. Next base: position 20,045 of record JAZLKT010000068.1, on the reverse strand, counting down.
GTAGGCTTCGTCGCTGTTGTGTGTATGCGTATCGATGAACATGGCCGCAAAGTTAAGCAATTTTCAGCTCGGCCGAACACCTCTGCATAAGGTCTATGCTTATAAAGCCGTCGGCTTCGAGCTGACCGGCCAGAGCTGCTGCGGAACTGTACGGAAGGCCCGTCACAGCGCAGACATCATCAATGCAGATGCCCCGGTCGGTGTGTATCGCGTGCGCTACGGCGAGGATCTCCGCGAGCTCTTCCGGGCTTCGGCCGCGGCTGTAGTGGGCGCGGACTCTGTCTTCGAATGGGATGGCCGAGCCCGCCCGCCAACGGTTCAGGCCCAGTTCTTCGCAGAGGGTGTCGGTTCCGATGAGCGTCTCGGCCACCTTCTCCCGTATGAGGATGTTGCAGCCTTCGCTCCGCACGTCGTCCACCCGTCCTGGCAGGGCGAAAACGTCTCTCCCGTAGCCGAAGGCGAGCCGGGCCGTAATCATCCCTCCGCCTCGGCGCTTCGATTCAACAAGGATGGTTGAGGCCGCGAGCCCTGCAATGAGGCGGTTGCGCCTGAGAAAGGTTGCCGCCGTGGGCGCCGTTCCGGGCGGATAGTCGGTGAGAAGGGCGCATCCCGGCGTGGAGGCGATTGCTCCCGCGAGGCTTCGGTGCTGACGCGGGTAGATGTCATCGGGCCCTGTGGGCATCACGGCTATTGTGCCGAGGCCCGTTTCGAGGGCGGCTTTGTGCGCTTCGCCGTCCACGCCCAGTGCAAGCCCGCTTACTATCTGCGGCCGTTCCGCGCTTTGCGAAAGGGTTCCGACGATGCGCCGGCACCATTCGCGCCCGTAGGGGGAGATGTCACGTGTGCCCACCACGGCCACACCCGGTTTGCCATGGAATAATTCAGCGGGCGGAGTGGCGGAGCGCAGATACAATCCGGCCGGAGCGTCTTCCAGTTCGGTCAGTGCCGGCGGATAGCCTTCACCCCCGATGTGGACGTACTCCCAGCCGTGGGCCGCGGCGGCTTCGAGTTCGCGGCGGCTCTTTTCGAGTTCGGCATCGCCAAGGCGCCCTTTCAGCCTGAAGTAGGGGAGAAGCGCATCACGCTTTTCTTCGCTCAGCGAGAAGAGAGCATCGATGCCGCCGGCAAGGCAGATGAGTTGAAGTGCGATTTTCGGCTCGTAGCCGAAGGCCCGGGCGAGTGTGCACGCCCCGAGCAGGGTAAAAGAATTTGTGTCCATTTTCCATAGCAGTTGGTTTGGTGGACACAAATTTAGAAATTATCGGAAACTATATCAAATGCGATACGATTATCCCAGACAGAATTGCTATGGTGAAACTGGCAAGGGTGCCAATCAGCACATACTCCGTAGTGCGGATTTCCCTGGCCTTGTTCAATTCTCCGAAACGGAATACTGATTTGGCGGCCAAAAGGAATCCGATGCTCTCGAAGCTGCCGATCAAAACAAAAGTGAGAATTAGTATTCTCTCAATGTATCCGATCCATTTTCCCGCATTTGGCAGGCTTTGCGTGTTCGGTGATGACGGAACCCATTTGTTGAGGAACAGGCACAAAAGAACGGACGATGGCTTTAGCATCAGGATGTATGCAAGTATGACTATCCAGATCCTGGCTGAACAGACGTTTCCCAGACAAGGCAGTTCGAAATCCCTTGCAAACAGGATAAGCCATAACGCTACGATAATTGCAATATGGCAGATCTGGTCAACGATAAATGTGATCAGCGATTCTTTGGCAATCTTGCATTTGACCGTGTCAATGGCGAAATGGGTCACAAAGATAATTGCCGGGACAATCCAGCAGGACCAGTCCGCCATCAGCAGATATGCGGTACCTGCGTGAATGGCGCTGTGAAGCAGCTGGAAGCAGATGCCGGTAGTTCCGGCTTTGTGTTTCCCGCTGTTGATGGTGTCGGATTGAAGGATAAAGTCCGCAATCAGATGAGCGCAGAACAGTTTTATGAGTATGATGGCCGTTTCCATATTACTGGTTGTGCTGCGCTAAAAGTTTTTTGAAATAGGTGATGTAATCCAGAATGAGTTGAGCATTGGATGCCCTCCAGTGGAAATTGAAGTTCTGCCTTGACATACCCAGGTCATCGGCCATGTCCTTTTGCGTCTTCGGGAAGAGCAGGGAATGATAGACGACCTTTGCCTGCCGCTCTGTCCAGGATGAAACAAACTCATCTGCAAACCTGGTGACAAGGGCAATTGCATCGTTCACTTCGGCCCAGGGAGTGGATATGTTCAGTCCCTTTTTGCCGATAGAGTCAAATGCACGTCCTGACAGCCGGAATGCTTCCCCGTCGCTTGTGACGATGCTGTCGCTTTCAAAAGAAATCGTACCTATTCCTACCGATACTCTTGCGTCCCATATGTCGGAGTTTTCGGGCGTGGATGCTTTCAGTTTAGCTCTGAGTGCTATGGCTACGGCAAGTGTCTGCTCTGCATTATCCACAACAATCTGAAAACTGTCGCCACGGTACATCTCGAGTCTGACCGGCGTTATCGACTCGAAGTCTGCAACGCAGGCTTTCAGCGAATTTACAATGGTCTGCCTCCACTCTGCGGCAATGTTTGTAGAGTTTACCAAATCTCCTGTGATTACACCTTTATTCATAGCGATTCTATTTAGAGGATGCAAATATAATACTTTTCTTTTTGAATAGAAAAGTAAATCATTTGATTTTGTAATAGAAAAGCTTTTGCTTTGATAAGGCGGCCTATTCTTGAGGCTTCCGCTTCTTGCGGGCAAGATAAAAGAATTTGTGTCCATTTTCCATAGCAGTTGGTCAATGGACACAAATTTAGAAATTATCGGGACAAGTCCTACTTGAGGACAGGACAATTTTCCCGAGAGGCAGTTCCCACTATTTCCCATTCGCGGAGCGTGACTCCTTCAATGGTTTTGACACTTACATAGTGGTTGAGGGCGTCGAGAAGCAGGTTCGTTGTGTATGAGTCTCCTGAGTTGATGTCCTTGAATCCGTACGTGGCGCTGAGGGTAAGGGCACCAGAGCTCCAGGAGAAAGCGGAATTGGTGTTGCCGCCACTCAGGGAATCTCCGATTTTGGTGCAGGTGCTCTTTCTCCAATAGCAGTGATGTACCCAGGGAGAGTTCGTGCTCGGTCCTATCATAGCCATTCCGGTTGCGATGTCCGAATAGCAGTTTTCTACAACACCTGCAGCAAGATCCGATCCATCGGGGAGGGTATTGTTTATACCTCCGGCTATCGCTCCGATTTTGCTGGTTGCAGTGACGTTGGCTGCATTATAGCAATTGGCCACTGTACAACCGTAAGCGATGAAACCGCATATTCCTCCAACGTAAGAAGTGGTAGAGGCAATGCTGCCAAGGTTGCAGCAGTTTACAATCGTGGATCCGTTGCCAAGATAACCCGAAATACCGCCTGCATACTGATATGCCGAAACGGTTCCGTTGTTCGTACATCCGTCAACAATGCCAAGTTGCTGGCCGACAATGCCTCCGCAGTATCCGGCGCCGTCGCTTGTAGCGGTGATGGTGGCTTCATTGGTGCATCCGACCACCGTCGATGTGGCAGTAGAACGTCCGACAATGCCTCCGACCCTGGCTGCCGATGAACTTGATGTACTGGTCAGGAGTCCTTTCGCCGTACAGTTCTCGACGTGAGCGTTCGCGCTGAAATCTCCAACGATGATACCTGTGTCGGTAGCGCTGCTTGAAACGTTGGCAATGACTGTGAGATTCTTGATGGTGCCGTTCCTGAGGACGCCGAACAGTCCGGTGTACTGTTTGGAACCGTTTATGTAGAGACCGCTGATGGTCTTTCCATTTCCATTGAAATTCCCGTGGAAGGACATAGCCGCATCCGAACCGTTCTGGCAGATAGGAGCAAATGCCTCAGCCCCGCTCTTGACACTGTTGTCTTCGTTCAGCTGGCCGCAGTCGATATCCTGCGTGAGGATGTACCAGGCTGCACGGTACTTGACATCTCCTGTGGCACCGAGTTCCGAGAGAAGCTTGAGGTCATCGTAGGTGGCAATCTGATAAGGATCGCTCTCGGTGCCCGAACCCTTGAATTTGTCGGCCCAGACAATGTTGGCATCTACCGTACCGAGGTCAAGGATGCGTGAACGGCCTATTGTTACGGCGTCACTCTTGCCGTTTACTCCGGCAGCGGAGTCAGATGCGCGTACGAAACTGAGCTTGAGGCCGGCGCTGAAGCTGGTGGGCACGATGGCCATATAGTATGTGCCGGCGGCGAAGGTCGAGGCGGAGGGGACAAGCGTGATTGCAGTCTTTGCGTTATCGACTACCGATACGGAAGGCACTCCTGCGCCGTCGATGGAAATCGAAAGGTCACCGGCCAGGGACTCTGAGTTGTTGCCGGAGAACTCGATGGCGGAATATACTCCGCCCTCTTCAATCGCGAATTTGACAATCGAGCAGACATTCTTCATCGCGAGCGATTCTCCGTCGGTCTTGCCGACCATTATGTAGAGGTCGTCAGCAAAGCTTCCGTCAACGGCGGCCTGTTCTGCGGTAAGGGTTGTGAGAATTGCTCCCGATGAAAGCGAAGCCGAGGCGGCGTAGGGGTACAAGGCATAGAATTCCGTAGCGGTGGACATTGCTTCTCCGGAGAATTCGGCACTGGTGCCGCTGCCGGTGGTGGTGAACTGGCGGTTGCCATCGCCATCGAAGATGCTGATTGCATCGCCCGCTGTCCAAAGAATACTGTGGTCGTCAAGAGATGTCTTGACCGCAGGGGCCGACTGGGGTTTGCTGAAACTCTGAGCATCAGCTGAGAATGTCATTGCAACGAGTTTGCCTTCTTCGGGAATGTTGCTGTCAATTTTGACATCCGAGCAGGAAATTGCTGTGAAAACAGCCGCGGCGGCGAAGGCCGCAATCGATATATACTTTTTCATATTCATTCCTCTACAATACATAATAAACATCCTCTTCTTCGAGTGATTCCGTTTGTGCGCTCAAACATACCAGACTGCACGGACACACAATCTGGACATAGCATTGAGGAGATCTGTACTCCTCGAATTCATTAGTTTTTGTCATAAGAAATATTTTTTGTTATTGCCAATCGTCTGTTCTGAAGGGGAATACCGGGCACCCGGTAGAAGACCTGAGCGTTGCCTGCGGAACGTTCCTGAAAGCATATCGCAAGGCTACGGGCTGTGCCACTTCGGGGCAGGTAACCGTTATGTGCGTGCGGTCGTACTCGAAAACGGCGTCGGCCTTGTGGAACACCTTGTCCTCTCCTGCCAGTTCGAACCCTTCAACGGGAATCCCTATGCTCAATCCGCCGGTAGCGCCTTTGAATGTGACACTCGCCTTGGCCCCGTCGAAGCTGACCTGGTCTATGAACGGTCCGTCGGGGAAGTTCTTCGCCGGGAGTATCTTATAGGTGCGGGTGAGGGCCAGCATCGCGAGCCTCCAGCCTACGAGGTCCTTGCGGCACGGATGGATGACGCGCGCCTCGCCTATGTCGGTGGTGCCGGCGATTCCGGAATTCGGGATGGTCTTGAGGCACTCGAGCTGCTGCTCCACGAAGAGCGGAAGCTCAATGCCGTCTTCACCGCAGTCGTTGTAGAAATAGGGAGCTATCTGGGTGAAGTAGAAAGGCATCTTGTCGCCCAAGCCCCAGAGTTCGCGGTACGAGCGTACCATCTCTGTCATCATACGCCCATAGACAACGGGGTCCATTGTGCGGACGTTGTATTCGCCCTGATACCAGAGGAAACCTCTGGCCGTGTATCCGACTATGGGGTTCATCCACATATTCCACAGCCTGGCGAGACGACGGCGGGCCTGTGTGGTGCGCGGATTGTCGATAACGGCGTAGTCTGCGCCCTTTACCCGCGAAACCATTTCCGGAGACATCCAGGCCTCGATGGCAGCGCCGCCTACGGCGTTGCAGATGATTCCGACCGGAACTCCGAGGACCTCGGTGACGTGCTTTGCGAAGTAGTAGGCAACTGCACTTGTTCCCTGTGCCGTCTGGGGACCGAAGGCTTTCCACTCGCCGGAAGGCAGGTCGTCCAGAGGCCTTTCGCAGCCTTCGTTGCCTCCGCAGCTGAACACGTGAATCAGGTCTTTATAGCGTCCGGCGTGGAATATCTCTTCATAGCCTCCCTCAACGGGCTGACCGCCGTATCCGGCAAGGGTCATTGCCATATTCGACTGACCGGAGCATATCCAGACTTCACCGATGAATACGTTCTTTATCTTCAGGGTCTGGTAGCCGTCATCTATGGTAATTTCGTAAGGGCCTCCGGCCTTTGGAGTGGAAAGGGTCACATCCCAGCGGCCGTCAGAGACCTGCGCCGTGACCGTTTTTCCGTTCCATCCGGCCGTGACACCCACTGATGCCGCATCGGAGAATCCCCAGATACGGGCCTGTGTCTGCTGCTGGAGCACCATATTGTCGCCGAAAAGCGCGGGCAGAGTTGTCTCGGCCCGCAGTGCGACGGATGTGCACAGAAGCAGGATTGCTGTCAGTATTCTTTTCATTCTGCGATGAATTTGATTATTTCATCCGCGACCACGGCGCTGAGTTCGGCGTTGATATGTATTCCGTCTGCGCAGTTGTTCCTGTTCATAAGGGGCTCTATGGTATCACGGACGTTGAGGTATCGCACGCCGCTCTTGGCTGCAACCTGTTCCATCTGTGCTGCGAAGAAAGCGGTACGCTCAGCTGCTCCCGCGTATTTGTCCTTCTTGAATTTGGGCGCCTTCTCATTTACCGGGAACGGAGACATAAGAATGAGCTCCGCTCCGTATTTCTTACAGATGCGGCTCTTCTTGATAATCTTCACCAGTTTGGTAAGATTGGGCTTGTACAGCTCGGTCTGGTCGGCATATTGCACGAGAGCGTCATTTGTGCCGAGGTTGAGGATTATATACCTGATTGAAGTGGCATAGGGAAGTGCATCAAGTTCCTCAAGAATCATAGGAGTGTAGAGCAGACCGTTCTTGTCGGCCTTGCCCTGGTTCGTGAAACTCAGGGTCCTGCCGGAGCGGCTCTTGTTTATGACGCGTGCATCCGGCATTTTGTCGCGCAGGGCGTTCGCCCATCCGAATTCGTTCTGACCGTTGGAGTCGCCTATGGCAACTATCGTGGGCATTACGGGGTCGGATGCGTAGGAAATGGCGCAGGCAAGAGCTGCGGCCAGGCAAATAATCAATTTTTTCATCTGTATTTTTCGTTTACTGGTATTCTGTTGAAGAGTTCGTCGTAGAATATTTCGTGTCCGCCGCGGAATATGGTCATCTCGGCGTACTTGTTCTCTTTATGGAGAAGAATCTCGCGTCCGCCAATGGTCTGCCCGCAGAAGGAAACGTTCACCCCGTTCACCGCGTCTTTCAGCTCATCCTCGCTGATGAGCACGGCGTTCTTCTTGTCGAAGGCCGCGGTCACAAGGTTGAACATATCGACCGACTGGGAAGGGTGCACGGGTCCGCCATTGCGCTTGCCGTCGCTATGGCCCGAGTAGAGCAGCAACTTGGTCTTCCTGCGGCATTTCGGGAGTTTCATCTTGAGAGGTGAGCGGCGGGCGAATTCCTTGAGGTTGAGATCGTCCTCCCTGGAACCTGTCGCGCTGAGCATATCGTCGCAGAAGGAGATGTATTTGTAGGCTTTTGCATTGTGTATCTGCCTGTACCAGGCCTCGAGGTCTGAAACTCCGGCCCAGGCGCTGACGCTCTTGATCGGGTAATCCACGGTCATATAGGCGGCCAGGGCATTGTGGCCGCCGTTCAGGACGCCAACGATGTGTATTTCGTCCATATCGACATTCCCGTGTGCCAGAGCGAACTCGATCGCATCGGCGATGTCGGTCATAGCTGTCGCGCTGCCGCACGAGTTGGGCGAATTGCTGGGGCCGTGGAGATTGGGCTGGATGAAGTTCCAGTCGGCATCGATTATGAATTTGACCAGAGGTGTGATGGTCTTGTACGCTCCGCCCCAGCCGTGCATCACGACTATCAGCGGCCTCGGCTCGTCGCTCCCCGTGGCGTGGAACATAACCATCTGCCCGGTATTGTCAATACTCGAACGCACGCGCTCGCCCTTGACATTTTCCGGCCAGGAAAGGCGTTGGGCGAAGAGCATCTGCGTAGCGAGCAGAAGAGCGGTGAGGATTGTCAATGTTCTTTTCATAGATGCCAGTTATTTCACTACCGGAATCCAGGACCAGTCCTGCGAACAGCCCACTCCGGCTGCGGTGATGCTGGGGTCGGTAATCGTATAATCGTTGTTCTCGTAGTCGGAGAAAACGTCTTTCGCCTGCTTGCCTTCAAGTGGGAAGATTCCGGTAGCGATGGCTCCTCCGGCCTGGACGATCGAGAAGTCTCCGGCAGTGTAGAGGCAGTTCGTAGCCGTAACGGAACTTTCTGTGCCAAGTGAGTAGAAGTTCGTTCCGGCAGCGTTGCCGTTGCGGGTGAAGAGGCAGCGGTCCATCTTTATGACAACACCGTTCGAACCGGCCATATCGAACAGTTTTGTGCCGTTCGTGCCGCCGTTGCGCGAACAGAAAAGGCTTGCGGTGTTGCACTGTTTGAGCGTGATGGAGATGTTCCCGGGGAAAGTGCCGCCGTTGATTGAGTACTGGTACAGATTGGTGAAAAGACCGAATTTGGAGAACGCGAGTGTACAGCGCTCGATATTGAAGTCGGCAATCGAAAGCTTGCTGCTGCAAAGAGTGAAGAAGCGGAATCCGGTGTTTGTGGCGCAGTTGTCCACGAGGTTGTCGCGGAAGATGACGTTGTCAATGGTCTGACTTTCGGCCGAATCGGTCATCAGCACGCCCGAACCAAGGTCGCGGAAACTGCAGTTCTCTATTATCAGATAGTCGAGTGAAAGTTTGCCGTCCAGATAGAACGGTACGCAGTTCTTTCCGGTTGCTGTGGCCTGGAAGTCTATGCCTTCGAAGCGGACCTGCTCGAGTTCGCCTTCGATATGGAAGGGCATCTGGGGAATCTGCGCGGCCTTCGAAACCACGGCGACGCTAATGAACGGGCGACAGTCATCCGCTCCGTCCTCAAGCGCGAATTCGCCCTGTCTTGCGGCAAGGATGCAGAGGTTCTTGTCTATTGTAATAATATCCGTCGTGCTCGTGGCGTAACTGTATCCGCGCGGAAGGATGAGCGTCTGCCCGTCTTCGGCCTGGTCGATAGCGGCCTTGAGGTCATCGCCAATGGAAAGGAGTTTCCCGCCCTCGCGTCCATCGCCGGGGATGTATTTCGTGGTTTTGAAAGTGACAACGTTGAAACTGCGCTCCTCCTCGAATTCTATCGTGTCGTCATAGATTACCGCCTGGTACGAAGACGATGCGCTGAGCCCTTCGACTGTCACGCAGCCCTCCTGCCTGTCGGCATCTTCGAGAGTGATTTCTGCCTTGAAGTCGGATGAGCCCATTCCGGTAACGACTATCCTTGTGGCATAATATGTCCTGTCCCAGCGGAGGATTGCGGATGTGGCGCCTATCTCATCGTCCAGAACTTCGTACAGGACGGTCGGAACTATGCGGGCCGCAGTTGTGATGCGTTCGAGCGAGTTCCATTTCGAATCGAATTCGCTCTTGTATGCAAGCGCCTTGACGCGGGCATAGTAGATTGTGTTGTAACTGAGTTTTTCAACCTTGATTTTCGGAATCTTGAGTTCCTCGTCAACCACGGTCTCTTCGAAGTCGGCGCTCAGGCTCATCTGGAAACGGTATCCGACTGCATCGGCAATGCCGTACCACGAATACGACACAGTGTTGCCGTTTACAACCGGCGTGCTTGTCGCCGAAGGACGGAAGAGGTTCTCGATATTCTCGGTCACATACCGGTCGGCGCACGATACGGTCATCAGGGCCGCGGACAATATGGCAAGTAGGGTTCTTTTCATAATCCTTTCTATTTCTGGGAATAACCGTAATAATTCTTGAGGGCTCCGTGCGAAGCGTCAATCGTTGTCTGCGGGATGGGCAGTATGTAACGGACCGGCACGTCGGAGTCCGGCTCGAGCTGCCCGCCTCCCCAGGCGTAGTAGCTTGCCCGGACCACTTCGGACGGACCCCAGCCCCCTTCTTCTCTGGCCCACTGGCCTCTGCACCAGCCGAATTTTATATAGGCGCTGCCGTCCGGGGCTGTAGGTGCCACGAGCAGCTGCTCGTCGAAGCCTTTCAGGTCGAATTCGTTGTTCGGACCCGAGTAATAGTATATGAGATATGGCTTGTTGAATACCGGCACGAAACCTTCCTCAGAATAAAGTCCGGCCGCAACATTGGAATCTTTGCTGAGTTGAACCCAGTCCTTTACCATGGCGCGCACTTTGGGGCCTATCAGGTTCCATCTGACGAGGTCGGTGCGCCTGATGCATTCGCCTGCGAACTCCCAGCTGCGTTCGTCCACTATGGCATTGAAGAAACTGTCGTGGTCGGTGAGGGCATCGACGTAGCCGTCGCTCTTCGCGTATGACGAGAATGCGCGTCTCCTCACTGCCTTGAGAGCCTCGCGGGCCTGCTCGTCAGGTCCGCCGGTAATCTCGTTCTGCGCTTCGGCGAACATCAGCAGGACGTCGGCATAACGCATCATGGGGAAGTTGACTCCCGTCGGCTGCGAGCGGTTGAGGGTTTCGGTCGAAAGGGTCTTGTCCCACTTGCCCAGATACACGTTTCCGTTGCATATCTGCTTGCGGCCGGTGCCCATTATCTGATACATACAACCCGTTACGAAGCGTCTGCTGTCTTCGGGGTCGAAGGTGTACATATGGATGTGCGGGATGAGGACTTCGCCCGATGAAGCCCCCCAGTAATGGTTTCCTTCCTCGGCGGCTTCGGCAATGCGTATGCCGTTGCGGTAGCCTACGTTGCTTCCTCCGTTGGGCCCGGAGCGGAACGGCAGTTCGAAGATGACATCGTCTCCATCGGGCGAGAGATAGTTCATCTCGTTGTTGAATACGGTCCGGAAGTCGGCCTTGAGGCTGTGCGTGCCCGATTCGATGAGTTTGCGCGTATAGTCGCGGGCGATGACGTAGTAGTCCATATAGTCGGCCTCGTTGCGCTGCATCGTGCCGACGGCATTCGGGTCGTTGTAGTCGGGACGGAGCGAATAACCTGCCCTCAGCAGGGCGATGCGGGCAATGAGGGCCTGGCAGTATTCCTTGCCCACACGCTCGATTCCATAGGCTTCGGACGACTTCTTCAGTTCCTTCTCGGCTTCGATGAGCTGTTCGATCATCGTCGAGAGAATCTCATCCCTGTCGGTGGGAGAAACGGCAAGGTCGTCATCTGCCGTCATCGGCTTGAGAACCATAGGAACGTCTCCCCATACGCGTACGAGGTCGTAATAGAGCATCGCGCGAAGCGTTACCGCCTCGCCGTGGTAGTGCCGTGCCATCGCATCCCCATCCTTGAACAGAGGGCTGTTCTCGATTCCGTTGATGCAGTTGTTGGCATTCCCGACGGCCTGCCAGTAGGCATTCCAGATGGTCTTGAGATAGGTATTGTAAGGGGTGGCGGATATCTGGGATATGTCTCCGAGTACGTTCTGAGCCACTTTGGACATGGCGCGGTACTCGATATCGGAAGTGCCGAACAGGCTCCAGGAATACCAGCCGTACATCGAATTGGCAAGAATGGGATTGTATATTCCGTTGATCGATGCCGATATGCCGTCCACGGTGGAATAGACGTAGTCGTCAGTGAATGTGCTGGGTGAGTTGTATTCCAGTGCACATCCTGCAGACAGCAGGACGGCTGAGAGTATTGCAAGCGATTTTTTCATAATGATGGGTCCGGTTTAGAAGGTCAGATTGATTCCGGCTGTCACGCTGCGGCTCCTCGGGTAGCCCTTGAAGTCGATGCCGGGCGTGAGGCCCTTCTGAACATTGATTTCCGGGTCGAATCCGGAGTACTTCGTCAGGCAGAACAGATTGTTGCCGGTGACATATACCCTGAGTTTGTCTACGTGTATTTTGTGGCTGGCGGTAGCGGGCAGGGTATAGCCGATGGTCAGGTTCGTAAGACGCACGAAAGAAGCATCCTCCACAGCCCAGTCGCTTACCACGTATGAGTACATATTGGGGCTCCAGATGTCCGCGTTCCTGTTGAACTCCTTCAGGGCTTCGGGGTCTGTCAGAAGCGAATTGCCCTCGTCGTCGAAATATCGGAAACGGTGCGAAGAATCGCTCATCGTGAAGAGGTTGCGGTATCCGAACACTCCGAGTGAGGTCATAGCCACCTTGGTGGCATTGAAGGTGTCGAAGCCGAGCATATAGTTGAACATCACGTTCGCATCGAAATTCTTCCAGCTGAAATCGAGTCCGAAACCTCCCTGTGCCTTGGGTACGTTGCAGCCTATGATGCGGCGGTCTTCGTCGGGGTTGACAACGTTTCCTTCTCCGGACAGTTTCTTGAGTTTGAGCATTCCCGGGAGCAGTTCGGTCACGTTGAGGATGTTGCGGTCGTCGGCCACCCCGTCCTTGAGAACATAACTGCCGTCTATGTAGTCGAAATCGTCAACGCCGTACATTCCGTCAGCCACATATCCGTAGAACTGGCCGACCTGTCCTCCGACATTGATGTAGAAGTCGGTGAATTCCCTCTGGTAGTTCGACCAGCTGGAATTCTTGAACCAATAGTCCTCGTCACTGGCAAGATGGTCAATCGTGTTGCGGTTATGCGCGATATTGAACATAAGGTCGAGTTTGCAGCGGTACTTGCGTATCACGTTGGCATTGACTGTGAACTCGATACCCTTGTTGGTGGTCTGGCCGACATTGGCATAGACCGATGTGTAGCCGGTGTAGGCGGGAACCTCGGAGGCGATGAGCAGGTCTTTCGTGGTGTTGCCGTAAGCCTCGAAGGTACCCCATACCCTGTGTTTGAAGAGCGAGTAGTCGATTCCGACGTTGCGGCTGATGGTGGTTTCCCATTTGAGGTTCGGATTCACCAGATAGGTCGAAGCGGGCACATAGGAAGAAAGAACTTCGCCGCGCACTTCGGGATTGTACGAGTTCGAAAGCACAGAGTAGGTCATCTGATAAAGTTCGTCACCTATCCTGTTGTTGCCCACGGTTCCGTAGCTGAGCCTGAGTTTGAGGTCGGAAACGGCGCGCACCCTGCGCATAAACTGTTCCTGAGAAATCTTCCACGCGAAGGCTCCGGCAGGGAAGTACCCCCACTGATGGCCGGGTGCGAACTTGGTCGATCCGTCAGCGCGCATCGTGAAGGTGAAGATATACCTGTTTTTCAGCGAGTAGTTGGCACGGCTGAAGAACGAGAGCAGTTTTTCGTCTCCGGACATCTTTGACGACTGGGTCATGTTCTTTCCGAGAGCAAGGTTGGCGAAGGCGGAATCCATTGAAATCGCGTCCTCGAATTCGGAATATGTGTGTGAAGACTGATAACTGTTCGTGACCAGATATTCCTGACCGAGCAGCACGGACAGATTTCCCGCACCCTTTGTCAGCGAATAGTTCAAGGTGTTGGTGGTCATATACTGGTCGGTGTCGTTGTCAGTAAGTATTACGGTAGGCTTGCCGCCGTAGGTTCTTGTCGAAAGGGCTGTCAGAGGCCCGTAGAACAGATGGTTGCGCGTGTAGTATTTGGTCGCGCGGTTGGAGGTGTTGAAAGTGAGGTGGTCATTGATTTTCCAGTTCAGAGAAACGTTCCCGCGGGCAACATCGGTCTTAAGGTCGCGCTGCATCTGCAACTGGCGTTGGTAGAGACGGTTGGAATCTTCCGCTACGCCTTCGAAATACTCGTCCATCTCATACTCCTCGAATGCGGTTTCCTCTTCGCCGGCGAAATCGTCCGGACTCCATCTGAATGCCGATACGCCGGTTGTGGGGGCGTACTGCAATGCCGCGATTGTGCCGACTGATATGCCTTCGTTGACGGTATTCGTGTACATAAGGTTGTACTGCATCTTGAGCGAAGGCGATATGGTATGGTTGAGTTTGAAGTTCAGGTTGGTCCTCTTCAGCCCTGTGCCGACCTGGATGCCCTCGCGGTTGGTATGGGTGGCGCTTGCAAGGTAGTTGAGGCCCGTGCTGCCGCCGGCGATGGAAACATTGTAGTACTGGGCCATGGTCGTTCGGCCGAATGTCTTCTCCTGCCAATCCATACCCTTGCCGTACTTCTTGTAGATGTAGAAGTCGTCCGGGTAACCGAATTTCTTGAGGGCTCCGTTGCGCGAACTGAGTTTGTCCATCTCGTAGTTCCACAGGATATACTCATATACGTCCATCACGTCCATCTTCTTTGCGAGGGAATTGGACTGTACGTATGAATTGACTTTTACGGTAGCCTTTGTGTCATAGGCAGTCTTGGTCGTTACCAGAACGACACCGTTGGCACCTTGTGCTCCGTAAATGGCTGTCGCTGCGGCATCCTTGAGGATATCTATGTTTTTTATGTCCGAGGGCGATATGTCATTGATATTCTGCACGGGGAATCCGTCTACGAGGTAGAGCGGCTCATTGCTGTTGTTGATGGAAGTGCCGCCGCGGATGCGGAATGAGACATCGGCATCTACGTCACCGTCTGCTGTGGTGACCATTACACCGGCCATTCTTCCCTGGAGCGCCTCGGAAACGGTTGACATTGCCGTGGATTCGATATCCTTGGAACTTACCGACGCAACGGAACCGGTGAGGTCACTCCTCTTGACTCCGCTGTATCCGATGGTGACCACTTCGTTCAGGACGTTGGAGCCGTCCATCGTAAGCGAAACGTTGATGACTTTCCTGTTCCCGACTTTTTCTTCGACGGGACTGTAGCCTACGAACGAATAGACAAGGATGCTCTCGGGAGAAGGACACACGATGCTGTACGTTCCATCGGAACCCACAGCGGCGTGTTCGTTCGAATCCTTTATGATTACATAAGCTCCGGCTGCGGGAGAATCGTCTTCCTGGAACACCACTTTTCCTGTTACGCGTATCCCTTGCGCCAAGGCAATGAATTGCGATGGCAGGCACAGGAACAGCGCGCATAGAATTGTGAAAAGTTTTTTCATATGCATAAATTGTTATTAATCTGAATATCTGACGGCCCCGGCGGCAAGGCGGCCAAGGTCGGGAAGGTCATAGAATCTGATGACGCCGGGAACAATCATCCCGCAGACGTCCCTTTGTATGGGGTTCAGACAGAAGCGCCAGGTCTTGACTCCGTGCATAAGAAGAGTGTCGGAAATCCTGCCGTCCAGGAATGCCGCGTGGACGGCGACCGGAGTGTAGTCTCCCGATGCCACGACATTGATCTTCCTGCCCCGGAGAGCGCTTTCTTCAAAGCAGAAATCCAGAATGGTGACAATGTCGGCGACTCTCTGCCCGAGAAGTGTGGTCCCGAGGAACATTGCGCCGGTGAATTCGGGGTACTCGTCGTTCCAGCTCTTGAAGTTGCCTTTGATGAAGGAAGGCTTCTTTGTCTGCCCGAAACCGCGCAGGTCTGCAATCAATACCGGACCTTCGGCCTCGAGTGCCAGCTTTATGTGCGAAGGGCTGCGCAGCAGTTCGTCCATCCCTCCGTCGTAAAGCCATATCTTTACAGGAGCCTCCGGTTTGAGTTTGTCCGGGATAATCAAACTGCAGGGAACCGGAACCTGTCCGGCCCTTTCCAGCCTGTAGGCCTTGAACGAATAACCCTCATATCGGGCATCGGCCATAAGAACGGCATTTACATCTTCTTCGCTCTCGGAATATCCTATGAGCGAGCAGACTTTGTCGTATATGACATCGGACGGCCCGGAAACGAACTTTTTGCGGTCTGCGGCGTACGAATCGAACAATGCAAGATTCTCTTCATACAGGCTCATTGCGTCGGCATATTCGCCGAGTACCTGCCCTGCTGCGGTACAGTTGAACCTTTCCCCGGGGAACTTCTTTTCGCTCTTGCCGGAACCGTCAACATCGCCGGGGAAAGTCCAGCCCACATCCTTGCGGCCGAGCAGGGTCTCGCAGAAGAACTTCACCATTCCTTCCTGCTTGCCGGGGACGTAATAGGGATGGGCGGTGGGAACCTCTATCATCCGCACGTCGGCTTCCGATGCGCCCTGGAGGGAGTAACTCTTGCGTATCTGGGCGATTGCGCGACGCCCGTCATCTATCTTTACATAGTCTTTCTGGCCGTTCATATACTGGATGGGCCTTGGTGCGATGGTCATCGCGATGTCCGTGAGGCTCATTCCTCCGGCTGCGATTCCCGGGATGAGCCCGCAGCCGTCAAGACCGGTGCCTGCGAACCCCCAGGCAATCGAACTGGACATCACTGCCGCCTTTACGCGGGTGTCATAAGCCGTGAAGAGGAGGGTCTGCACGCCTGCTCCGGAAGTGCCGACCGCACCTATACGCGAACAATCGATTTCGGGGCGTGTCTGCAGATAATCTATCGCTCTCATGTTATCTTGAAGGATGCGGGCGAAAAGGGGAGTGCCGGTAAGGATGCAACCGAAGTTTTCAAGCCCGTGCTCGGTGGTGGGCCCGCGTGTGAGCGATTTGTTGTTGGTGTCGATTTCCTGTACTCTCTCGCCCTGCCCGAACGGATCGACCACTATGCAGGCTATCCCGTTTTCGGCCAGATACGAGGCGGCGGCAGCGTATGAACGCTTTCCGAGTTCGGTATGTCCGCAGGTGTGTACAACACAAGGAACCGGATTGTCAATTGAGGCTCCATCCGGGATGAAAAGAAGAGCGGTCACATATCTGCCGGGAATGCTCTGGAATACCACTTTGTCTACGCGCCAGCCGGATCCCTGCTCCGTACCGGTCACCAAGGCTTTCAAATCCCCCGGTTCGGGGAACCCGCCTACCAGGGCGGCGAACTTTTTCCGGCAGAGCGCAACGTAGTCCTGCATTGCGGCGGGGCTTGCCTCGGCCCGGGCCCAGTTGGCATCGCGCCGTTTCAGAGCGTCTTTCTGCAAAGCCTCCATATATTCCGAAAACGCATCGGATTCCAATGACGGACCTCCTTGGGGAAGTTGTACTGCCGCATTGGCGCAAACTCCGGCAAGCAGAAGGGCCAGTGCCGCTATTATCGTTCTTTTCATATTATGCTGTTGATGTAAACTTCGATGTTGTCATATCCCGGGTCGAGGTCTTTCGATGCAGGATTGTATGCGTGCGGGTCAAGCCCGTGGTCTTTTTCCCATTTGTCCGGCATCCCGTCGCCGTCGCTGTCGCGCGGGGCTTTCCCGGAAGACTTGTAGCAGGACCATGGATTCCAGTCCGCCGTGGCGAGTTGTGGCTGTGTGTCGTAGGGGCTGTCTATGATTCCGGGCTTGGGGTAACCCTTGCTCTTCCAATTGAATCCGGATTTGTCTTCCGCAATGCCATTGTGGCTGTCGCTGCCATGGAAATGCGCGCTGCGCGTGCGTACCTCATCAACTATGCGGCTGTCTATTCTGTCCCTGTGGTTGGAGCATCCGGCACAGTCCAGCACCGCCTCATAGGCTGAATGTGCGTCCTGGGTCGTGACCGCAGTGCAGGGCAGCGGCTCCTTTGCGACAAGTGCCTTGCGCTCTTTCTTGTCCAGCGCACGGAGTCTTTCGTTGCCGGGCTCAATGAGGCCGTACTTGACGTTGTCCAATGTGGTTCGGCTAGTGTGACCGTCCTGCACGTCATAGATGTTTCCGTCCAGATAAACCTTTCCCCAGACTCCCCGAATAGGGCTGCCTTTTTCGGTCTCACAATCCAGCCCCAGCAGTTTGCCGTCAGCCGATGAGGCCTGTCCTGCCTTGTAGTAGTTGCCCACAAGGTTTATTTTCATCGCTTCGCCGCCGTATGCAACGTTCCTGCCCCAGTTGTAGATGACGTTGTTGCGGAAATCGACAACATTCGAAAGCATTTTGCTGCGGTTACGCTTTCCTGCCTTGCGGCCGGGATCGAAGCGTGGATTGCGGTTGTCGTTGTGTGCGAGCAGATTGTGGTGGAAGCTGGCATTGCAGCCGCCCCAGATTCCGCCGAACCCGTGGGCTCCTTTACTGTGCCCTGCCAGCCTGAGAGCTTCCGAAATAATACACCACTGCATCGTGAAGTCGCTGTTTGTGTAGAACGAAGCGTTCTCATCAGTACCCCAGCTTATCGAACAATGGTCGATGATTATCCGTGAGCGGTCGTACTTGCCGGTAAGCACATCGCCCTCCTCGGTGCCGGCTTTGTTCTCCCCGCCCATACGGAAACGCATATAGCGTATTATCACGTTGTCCGCAGCCACGTGGGTCGTGTATCCCTTGATGCAGATGCCGGGTGCGGGAGCGGTCTGGCCGGCGATGGTGATGTCCGGATTCTTTATCCAGAGGTCTTTGCCCAGTTCAATAAGGCCGCCGGTGGCGAAGACCACGATTCTCGGCCCTTCCTGCCCGACTGCCCATCTCAATGTGCCCTCGCTTCCGTCGTCCGAAAGTTTGTCCACTACGAGCACGCGTCCTCCACGTCCACCGCTGGCAAACATGCCTCCTCCCTCGGCTCCCGGGAAGGCCGGGACGGGGCGCGCACACAGTGCCAGAATCCGTTCGGCACACCACAGGGCAGGAGCCTGGCCGTGATAGTCTCCTTTGAGGAACTTCCTGTCAAGGTACCACTGGCGATTGTCCCTCTTGCCGGTGCCTTCGCAGACCGAGGTCATATCTCCGTCGGGTGCAAGGAACGACTTTGTGGCTTCCCAGGCTTTGAGAGTGCACTCTCCGTATTCGTCATCGGAGAGCCAGCCCATGCCGAGGCCTGTCAGCAGGGCATAGGTGAACATTGCCGTGCCGGAACTCTCCGGGCGGCTGTCCGGGCCGTCGATGAGTTGCCGCCAGCTCCCTTCAGGGCTCTGATGGGTCTTGAGCGCTGCCATCATCCGGCGGTATGCCGCCAGGATATACTCATAGTTCAGGTTATCTTCAGGCAGTTCCATCAGAACATCGGCCATGCCGGCTGCCGCCCAGCCGTTGCCGCGTGCCCAGTAGTACGGCGCCTGTGCGCCGTGGAAATACAGGCCTCCGGGCTGTTCGAGGGCAGAAATGTAGTGGCGCATCTGGTGCGCCGCCCTGAGCAGATATTCTTCTTCGCCGGTGGCCCTCCATGCGGTCAACTGAAGAATGGTGACCATATACATATCATCCACCCAGAAACGCGATTGCCAGCTCAGACCTTCGGTCGAAAGGGAGTCGTAGAGAGCGGTGCGGCTGCTCTTTCCGTATTTCTCCCATCCGGGTTCGCCCCATTGTGCGTCGGCGTAACGCAGTCCCTGGGCGAGATATTTCTCTTCGCGGGTGGAGATGAAAAGTTCGAGAGGAATGATTCCGAATACGCTGTGGTCCACGTGAACGGGTTTGGTAACAAGGTCGGGACGTTCCGTACAGAGGCTGTCGTACCTGGCCTTCAGTGCGTGCAGGGCGTCTTCGTTGCCTTCGAGCCGAGCGATTCTCAAGGCTCCGGCCCAGGTTACAGCTTCGGAATAGGTGATTCTCTTGATGGGTTCGCTCTCGCGGAACCATCTGTGTGGCGTGGTTACGAACCGTTCCGTGATTCTGTCCGAAACCTCACGCGCATCATCCTTCAATCCGGCAGGATTGAAGAAGGCGAGCATTGAGGCAAGAATCAGAATACGGACAAACATATTATTCGAAAACTATGTCGGTGAGTTCTTCGGGCTCGGCCTGGTCGAACACGAACTGTTCTTCGCAGGAAGAAATCCGGCATCCTGAAACCCTGAATCCGGAAATGCATTCTTCCGCCCCGGTGCCTCTGATCTCGAGGAAGGTGCGGCACGAGCCAACGTTGATGCCGGTAATGCTTACTCCGCTGACTTTGGGCTCAAATACCGTGTCGGAGGTTTCCTTGGGTTCGTACTGCATATCGACGTTTATGCACGAGCGCGAGCAGGCCGCAACGTTGAAATTGCGGACGTTGACATCGCTTATCTCGCCTCCGCGTACACGGCTGCTCTTGAAACGCAGTACGTGCTGGAGGTCATCTCCGTCAAAACTGCAATCCTCGGCGTACAGGCCGTCGAAGCCGCCCGAAATCTCGCTTCCTATCGTGATTCCTCCGTGTCCTGCCGCAAAATGGCAGC
>JAZLKT010000067.1:0-33146 GCA_045597785.1 Candidatus Cryptobacteroides sp. | reverse complement strand
GGAGGGATGAACTTCTCGACATGGTCGGAGAAGAACAGCGCGCCCACCTTGTCGTTGTTGATGGCGGCGCTGAAAGCCAGCACGGCGGCGATCTCGGCTATGCGCTCGCGGCGCACTTCGCCTTTCGTGCCGAAAAGACCGGAACGGCTCACGTCCACCAGAAGCACCACCGTCAGTTCGCGTTCCTCCTCGAACACTTTGATATAAGGCGAGCGCAGACGGGCGGTGACGTTCCAGTCCATCGCACGCACGTCGTCGCCCCACTGGTACTCACGAACTTCGCTGAAGGCCATACCGCGTCCCTTGAACGCAGAATGGTACTCGCCCGCAAAAATCTGATGCGAGAGAGCTTTGGTCCGTATCTCTATCTTGCGGACCTTCTTCAGCAGTTCGGCGGAATTCATTACGGAACTATAACGGCGTTGATGACCCTTTCGACTATCTGTTCGGTGGTGATGTTCTCGGCCTCGGCTTCGTAGGTGAGGCCTATGCGGTGGCGGAGAACTTCGGGGCAGACAGCTCTGACGTCTTCGGGAATGACATAGCCGCGGCGCTTGATGAAGGCGTAGGCCTTGGCGGCGGCGCACAGAGCTATGCTCGCACGGGGCGAAGCGCCATAGGCGATGATACCCTCGAGGTCGGCGAGACCGTATTCCTTCGGAGTTCGGGTGGCATAGACGATGTCCACGATGTATTTTTCGATTTTTTCGTCCATATAGACTTCGCGCACGATTCCGCGGGCGCGGAGGATATCCTCGGGTTTGACTGCCTGCGAGGGCTCGGGGAACTGCCCGGAATTGTTCATTCGGATAATCAGGCGCTCCTCTTCCTTCTGCGGGTAATCCACTATGACCTTGAGCATGAAACGGTCAACCTGGGCCTCGGGCAGAGGATATGTACCTTCCTGCTCTACAGGATTCTGTGTAGCCATCACCAGGAAAGGCGAGGGCAGAGGATAAGTCCTGTCGCCGAGCGTAACCTGCTTTTCCTGCATGGCCTCGAGCAGGGCGGACTGCACCTTGGCGGGAGCGCGGTTGATTTCGTCCGCGAGCACGAAGTTGGCGAAAACGGGGCCCTGATGCACCTCGAACTGCTCTTTTTTCTGGCTGTAGATGAGTGTACCGGTAACGTCGGCAGGCAGGAGGTCGGGAGTGAACTGTATGCGGCTGAACTTGCCGCCGACTGCCTTGGAGAGCGTGCTTATCGCCAGAGTCTTTGCAAGACCGGGCATACCTTCGAGAAGAATGTGTCCTCCCGAGAGCAGCGCTATCATAAGGTTTTCGACCAGATGCTTCTGGCCTACAATCACTTTGCCCATCTCCATCGAGAGAATGTCCACGAAGGCGCTCTCCTGCTGGATACGGTCGTTGAGTTCCTTGATGTTTACAGTTTCCATATATTTCTTATTTTTGCATCCGATGCGTTACAAAATCACACTTTCCTACAGCGGCGCGCCCTTCTGCGGCTGGCAGAGGCAGCCTTCCGACCCTTCGGTGCAGCAGACACTCGAAGAGGCGCTCGGCACTCTGCTCCGCACCCCTGTGGAAGTAACCGGTGCCGGACGCACTGACACCGGAGTGAATGCCATAGGATATGTGGCTCATTTCGACTCCGCGGCGGTGGCCGACCCGGGCGCTCTTGTATGCAAACTCAATGCCATTCTACCCTCTTCGATACGCATCCACGGCATTGAACAGACAGCACCCGATTTCCACGCGAGGTTCGACGCTTCGAGGCGCGAATATACATATTTTTTGCATCGTGGCAAAGACCCTTTCCTCTCGGCAAGTTCCTATCTGTGCGCATATCCGGAGTTTGATTTCGAGGCGATGAACCGGGCCGCACGTCATCTCCTGGGAACTCACGACTTTTCCTGCTTCGAAAAGACCGGAGCCGACAACAAGACGTCTGTCTGCACCGTTTTCGAAGCCGTCTGGGAGCCGTACACGCCCCAGGTCTGCGCTCTTCCAGACGAGGACGGGATGTACTGGAAGTTTACAATCGCGGCCGACAGGTTCCTGCGCAATATGGTGAGGGCTATCGTGGGCACGCTCATCGAAGTGGGGCGTGGCAAGCGCACCCCGGAATCGATTCCGGGGCTTCTCGACTCCCGCGAGCGCTGCAAAGCCGGAGAAAGCGTGCCGGGCTATGCGCTTTTCCTATCCAAAATCGAATATTGACGGGCTATGATAATACTCGACACCCTTCGTGACGCGATACTGATAAGCGGTCTCGTCATCGTAATGATGATGATGATCGAATGCTTCAACGTCAGCTCCGAGGGGCGATTTTTCCGCAGGATGAGGGCCTCGCGCCTGGGCCAGGTCGCCTTTTCGGCCCTTCTCGGCTCGATTCCCGGCTGCGTGGGGGGATTCGCGGCGGTTTCGCTCTACACCCACGGTCTGCTCAGCTTCGGAGCCCTGATAGCGATGATGGTGGCATCTTCCGGAGACGAGGCGTTCGTAATGCTGGCCATGGTACCCGGCAAGGCTGCCGTCATCTTCGGAGGTCTGTTCGTAATTGCCGTCATCGCCGGACTGGCCGTCGACGCACTTGGCATCAGAGGCTCGTCAAGAACCTCCGCCGCTCCCTGCGAGGGGCATCTGGAACTCCATCCGCACGAAGAGGAGCACGCCCGCGAGGCGAAGCATTTCGGGTGGAAGAGAGCCGCCCTGCTGCTTTTCACCGCCGCCTTCGCCGCCGCGCTGGTATTCGGCTGGCTGGGCGAAGAAGATGCGGAAGAAGTGCGTGGGGCCGGATTCAGCCTGCTGAGTGAAGACTGGATGTACATCCTCTTCGGGGTTCTCTGCGTGGGCATGCTCGGCGTGATACTGTTCGCTTCGGACCACTTCGTCGAAGAACACCTCTGGCACCACATCATCGTACGGCATCTGCCGCGCATCTTCTGCTGGACGGCAGGAATGCTGCTGCTCATATCGGTCGGAATGCGTTTCCTTGACCTCGAGGCACTTATCGGCGGCAATACCGCGCTGATGATCGTTCTGGCCGCACTTGTGGGCATCATCCCCGAATCGGGCCCGCACCTGCTCTTCGTCACCCTCTATGCCGCCGGTCTGGTGCCGCTGCCGGTGCTGCTCGCTTCGTGCATCAGCCAGGACGGGCATGCCGCACTGCCGCTGCTGGCCGAGAGCAAGGGAGCTTTCCTCCGCGCGAAGGCCATCAACTGCGTGCTCGCGCTTGCTGCCGGATTTGCGGCTCTGCTGCTCGGAATATTGTAATTGCGCTCTAATTTCACTATATTTGCGCGATTTGTCTGAAAACAAAAAATATTAAGAAATATGCTCAGTATCATTCTTCAGGCTCCGGTACAGGAGGAGGTCTCCATCTCCCTCATAGAGATGGCCGTCAAGGGCGGCTGGCTTATGATAGTGCTTCTTGCACTTTCAATCATCGCCCTGTACATCTTCGGCAAGAAGTGGTGGCTCATCCGCCAGGCGGGCCGTATCGACCCCAACTTCATGAACGACATCAAGGATTACATCCACGACGGCAAGATCAAGAGCGCGCAGACCCTCTGCACCAAATTCGACACTCCCGTCGCAAGGATGATCGAAACCGGCGTAGAGCGCATCGGGCGCCCCTTGGGAGATATCCAGACCGCTGTCGAGAACGTGGGCAACGTTGAAGTGGCAAGGCTCGAGAAGGGGCTTCCCTACCTCGCCATGATTTCCGGCGGCGCTCCAATGATAGGATTCCTCGGCACCGTAACCGGTATGGTCGAAGCCTTCTTCAATATGGCCAATGCCGGCAACAACATCGATATCACCCTTCTTTCGAGCGGCATCTACACCGCAATGATCACCACGGTCGGAGGCCTTATCGTCGGCATCCTCGCCTACTTCGGATACAACTTCCTTTCGAGCAAGGTGTCCAACGTGGTGTTCAAGATGGAAAGCAGCACCATAGAATTCATGGACCTGCTCAACGAACCCGTAGCCGACGAACAGTAATATGGCACTCAAGCGAACAACAAAGGCGAATGCGGACATTTCGATGTCGAGCATGACCGACATCGTCTTCCTGCTGCTTATATTCTTCCTCATCACTTCGACGCTGGTGAACCCCAACGCCCTCAAGCTTCTGCTCCCCAAGAGCACGGGTCAGGTAAGCGAGAACGCAACGGTGTCCGTATCCATCAAGGATTGGGGCGACGAGCGCTACAGCTTCCACATCAACGGTGCGGAGGAGCAGCTTCCGTTCGAAGAGATTGAAGACGAGCTCATCGCGCTGCTCCAGAGCCGCGAGGACCCCACGTTCTCGATCTTCAGCGACCGCAGCGTCCCCATCGAGCAGGTGGTGAACGTGATGAACATTGCGAAGCGCAACCACTACAAAGTCATTCTGGCAACAAGTCCCGAATAGTACATTTCCATGAAGGAGTATCTCCACCGAAGAGAAAGGTCACGCAAACGTTCGAACGCGATGGGAATCGTGTTCACCATTCTGGTACACGGAGTGGCGGTTGCCGCCGTGTCCATGAATGGAATGACTTATTTGTGGCCTCCTACCGAGAACGAGCAGTTCGTGCTCGATTTCGTGGAGATGGAACCCGAACCCGTGCATTACGGCCGCCAGCCGGTTGCCGAGACCGTCGACAAGACCAAGCCGGTTGAAATAGTGCAGAAGAGCGAATCGCCCATTACCGCAGCCGTACCCAAGAACGAGACCCAGGAAAGCCTGCCCGACGATTTCGGCGATGTGGAGACTCCCGCTCCCGAACCCGAAGAGCCGCAGCTCGACGCGCGCGCCAGCTTCCCCGGAATGGGCAAGAAACCTTCGAGCGCCACGACTCCCCACACAGCCACCGACAGCAGCGCCACATTCAAGGCGGGCGCACCGGACGGCAACAGCCGCAATTCGACGGTCGATGGCAGCCCCAACGCACACCTCCAGGGCCGCGAAGTGCTCGGGTACATACCCAAGCCGGCCTACGACAAGCAGGAAAGCGGCAAGGTGGTGGTGAAGATAGTGGTCACCTATGAAGGCGTGGTCAAGCAGGCCACCGTGGCTGACGGCACCACAGTCAACGACTCGAAGATAATCCAGGAGGCCATCAACTCGGCCTACAAGGTCAAATTCAGCAAGGCGAAGGAACTCGACCCCGAGCATCCTTTCCAGGAAGGAACGATAACTTATTATTTCAAACTCAAATAATTTTTACTGAACGATGACGTGATGTCATCAAACGAAACAATGGAAGAATTTTCTAAAAACGGCCGAAAACTTAGACCCCGAAAAACGGCAGGCGCCGAGGGCGCACATCACACAGCGGGCCCCGCTTACAGCACTTCAGGATTCCATCGCGGACCTCGTCCCGAAGGCGAATCGCACCAAGGCGGAAACTATCACAAACCTTACGGCGAACGCCGCCCCTACGGCGCAGCCAAGCCCTATGGCGAGCGCAAAGCCTACGGCGAAGGGAAACCTTCGTACGGTGAGCGCAAGAGCTACGGGGAGAACAAACCCTCGTACGGCGAGCACAAGTCGTTCTCTGACCGCAAGCCCTATGGCGAAGGAAGACCTTCGTACGGCGAGCACAAGAGCTACGGAACAGCCAAGCCCCACGGCGAGCGCAAAGCCTACGGTGAAAGCAGGCCCTCGTACGGCGAGCACAGGCCCTACGGCGAGAAACGCGACTTCGGCGGGCGCAAGCCCTATGCAGGCGGCAAGACCTATGGTCAGCGTCGCGGAGCTCCCGCAAAGAACCCGACCTGGAGCAAAGCCTCCGACGAAGGGATGGACCGCATGCTCAGCCGCAAGCCCCAGGTGAACGGCGCTGAATATTCCGATGCCGACACCGTAAAGACACCCATACGCGAAGAAGTACGCCTCAACAAGTTCATCGCGAACTCCGGAGTATGCTCGCGCCGCGAAGCCGACACCCTCATCGAAGCCGGCGTCGTAACGGTCAACGGAGTGGTTGTCACCGAACTCGGCACCAAAGTCAACGTTCTCAAGGACGATATCCGTTTCAACGGCGAGAAACTCAAAGGAGAAGAAAAAGTCTACATCATAATGAACAAGCCCAAGGGCTATGTGACCACAGCCTCCGACCCTCACGCCGACAAGACCGTGATGGAGCTGCTCAAAGGCTGCCAGTACCGCGTATTCCCTGTCGGAAGGCTCGACAAGAACACCACCGGCGTGCTCATGTTCACAAACGACGGCGAGATTGCCGAACGCCTGACACATCCTTCCTACGACAAGAAAAAGATTTATCAGGTTCTGCTCGACAAGCCTCTCAGCGACGAAAACCACGACAAGATTCTCACAGGCCTGACACTCAGCGACGGCCCCGTCAACGCCGACGAACTCGAATTCATCGAGGCGGACGACCACCGCAAGCTGGGCATTGAGATCCACAGCGGAAAGAACCGTATCGTGCGCCGCATATTCGAAAGCCTCGGGTATGAGGTGAAGGCTCTCGACCGCGTGTACTTCGCAGGACTTACGAAGAAGGGCCTCAAGAAGGGCGAGTGGCGCCAGCTTACCGAAGGAGAAGTCAATATCCTCAAGATGGGCGCTTATGTTTAGGTCGGGCTTCGTAAGTATCATCGGCAACCCCAACGTGGGCAAATCCACGCTGAGCAACGCCATCCTCGGCGAAAAGCTCAGCATAGTCACAGCCAAGGCGCAGACCACACGGCACAGGATAATGGGAATAGTCAACGGAGATGACTACCAGATAGTCTTCTCCGACACTCCCGGCATCCTCAAGCCCGTGTACCGCCTGCAGCAGGATATGCTTGACTGCGTGGACGGCGCCATAGGAGATGCCGACATCATACTTTACGTTACCGATACCGTCGAGACCCCCGACAAGAACGCCGAATACATAGAAAAACTCTCACGCGTGGCCTGCCCCGTAATCGTGGCGGTAAACAAGATAGACATCAGCGACCAGTCGCGGGTTATGGAGCTGCTCGCCTTCTGGCAGAAGACGCTTCCCGCGGCCACGGTCATACCGATTTCAGCCCAGGAACGCTTCGGGCTCGAAGCCGTAATGGCCGAGATTACCTCGAAACTTCCAGTCGCCCCGCCCTGGTACGACCGCGACACTTTTACCGACCGTAACCTGCGTTTCTTCGCAGCCGAAATAGTACGCGAGAAAATATTCCTCAACTATGGCGAAGAAATACCGTACAGCTGCCAGGTGGTCGTGGAATCGTTCAAGGAAGGGGCCGAGCGCTACGATATCAGCGCGATCATCTATGTGATGCGCGAAAGCCAGAAAGGCATAATCATAGGCAAAGGCGGCAGCGCGCTCAAGAAGACGGGCACCCAGGCCCGCATCGAAATGGAAGATTTCTTCCAGAAGAAAGTATTTCTCTCGCTGTATGTAAAGGTCGATCCCGACTGGCGCGAGAGCAAGAAGGAACTCCGTAAATTCGGATACGAAGAATAGAAGAAGAGATTTATGAGCGAAGAATACGAAGACATACAGATGGATGAGGAGCTCGAAACCGATGTCGAGCTCGAAGTAAGCGACGACACATCCGACTCCGGGAAATACGGCCGTCTTCTTGAAGGAGACAGCCGCAAGTTCAAGTTGTCGGGCATGTTCAAGGACTGGTACCTCGACTATGCCTCCTATGTGATTCTCCATCGTGCCGTCCCTCACATCGTGGACGGACTGAAACCCGTGCAGAGGCGCGTGCTTCACGCTATGTACGAAGCGGACGACGGGTCCTACACGAAAGTGGCCACGCTGGTTGGACGCGCGATGCAGTACCATCCGCACGGAGACGCCTCCATCCTGGGCGCAATGGTGAACCTCGGCCAGAAAGGCTATACCATCGACTGCCAGGGTAACTGGGGAAACATACTCACCGGCGATGCCAACGCCGCTCCGCGATATATCGAGGCACGCCTGAGCAAATTTGCCAAAGAAGTTCTCTTCGACAAGAAAATAACCCACTTCATGCGTTCTTATGACGGGCGCAACGATGAACCTACCGAGCTGCCCGTACGTTTTCCCCTGCTTCTTGCGCAGGGTACCGAAGGCATCGGTGTGGGTATGTCTTCGAAGATACTCCCCCACAACTTCAACGAGCTGCTCGACGCATCGGTCGCCATTCTTGAGGGAAAGGACTATGAACTCTACCCCGACTTCCCCACCGGAGGTTTCGTGGATTGTTCGAAATACCAGAACGGCCGCCGCGGAGGCAGCGTAAAGGTTCGCGCCCGCATCGAGAAAATCGACAAGAGCACAATCTCGATAACGGAGATCCCCTACAGCAAGACCACACACATTCTCATCGACTCGATTCTCAAGGCCAAGGACAAGGGCAAGATCAAAATCAAGAAAATCGAGGATATGACTACCGACAAGGTGGAGATTCTCATCCATCTGCCAGCAGACGTGTCCCCCGACAAAACCATCGACGCCCTCTACGCCTTCACCGACTGCGAGACCACCATCGCCCCCAACGCGTGCGTGATTGTCGACAACAAGCCCCAGTTCCTCTCGGTCGACGAGATTCTCGAGTACAGCACCAACCATACCAAGGACCTGCTTCTTGCGCAGCTGAACGTCCGCATGGGCGAACTCGAGCGCGACTGGCACTACACTTCGCTCGAAAAGATTTTCTTCGAGAACGGCATTTACAAGCTGCTCGAAGGAAGGCAGAGCAGTTGGGAAGAGCAGAAAGCCGATATTCTCAAGGCTATGAAAGAGTATGAGAGCCTGCTGCACAGTGAGATTACGATGGAGGATATCGACAGGCTTGTCGAGAAGCCCGTCCGCAGGATTTCGCATTTCGACACCAAGGCTATGGACGAGAAGATCGCCCAACTCGAAGCCGAGATGCTTGCGGTGCGCGACAACATCGAGCACATCGTCCGCTATACCATCGACTGGTTCAAGAGCCTCAAGAAGAAATACGGCAAGGATTTTCCCCGCCAGACCGAACTCACCGGATTCGAGACCATCGCCGCCACGAAGGTCATTTCCAACAATGCGAAGCTCTACGCCAACATGGCCGAAGGGTTCGTAGGCATCGGGCTCAAGCGCGAGGACGGAGTGCAGTTCGTATGCGACTGTTCCGACCTTTCGGAGGTGGTTGTCATCCGCAAGGACGGCAAGTACAGCATCACCAAGGTCGAAGAAAAGGCCTTCTTCGGGAAGGACCTCCTTTATGTGGGAATCTTCAACCGCAACGATGAGCGCACCATTTACAATGTAATCTACCGCGACGGACGGAGCTCGATCTACTACGCCAAACGTTTTGCCATCACCTCGGTCACGAGGGACAAGGAATACGATATCACAACCGGAGCGGAAGGGTCCACAATAGTCTGGTTTACGGCCAACCACAACGGCGAAGCCGAGTCGGTGCGCATTCAGCTGCGCCCCCGCGCCAAGCTCAAGAAGACTTCGATGGAATACGACTTCTCCACCCTTGCCATCAAGGGCAAGACTTCGAGGGGCAATCTCGTGAGCAAGAACCCCATCCAGAAGATAAGCCTTCGCAGCGCCGGCATTTCCACCATTTCGGGCAAGGATATCTGGTACGACGGCGACATCCAGAAACTCAACGACGAGGGCCGCGGACAGTATCTCGGCTCGTTCGGAACCGAAGACAAGGTGCTCGCCATCTTCCGCGGAGGCACCTTCTACACCACCTCGTTCGACGTTTCGAACCGTTATCAGGGAGACCTTCTGAAGATAGAGAAACTCGAAACCGACAAGGTTTACACTGCTCTCTACTACGACGGCGCAGCCAAATCGTACTATGTCAAGCGTTTCGCCTTCTGCGTGTGCGACAACACTCCTACCAGTTTCATCGCGGACAGTCCCAAGAGCCGCCTGGTGGAAATCACCGACGAAGCCCATCCCCAGTATCTTGTAACTTTCGGAGGCAAGAGCGCGCATCGCGAACCCGAGCCGGTCGATGCAGAAGAGTGGATAGCGCGCAAGGGCATCGGGGCCAAGGGCAAGAAATGCCACTCCAACCCCGAGGTCAAGAGTGTACGGTTCATCGAGCCTCTTGTCAAGGAGACTCCTTCCGGGACAGCTCCGGATGAAGAAAAGTCCGTAGAGCAGATTGCCGAACTCAATGCCGAGGCGCCTCTCGAAATCATCAACCTCGACATCGACCAGACGGCGATGGACCTCGTGGACATCCCCGAAGGCATAATAGACGAACCGACGCTCTTCTGATGATTGTCACTCTGACAGGTTTCATGGGCTGCGGCAAGACTTCGACAGGCACTCTGCTTGCCGAAAGGCTGGGCTGCGGGTTCGTTGACCTCGATGCATACATCACCCATAAGACAGGTTCCTCTCCGGCGGAGATTCTCACCCGCAGCGGCGAAGTCATATTCCGAAGCGTGGAGGCCGAAGCCGTGAAGGATATCATCACACTCCACGAGATAAGTGGCGAAAGCGTAGTGCTGGCCCTGGGCGGAGGAACGCCTATGACCGGAGCACTTCAGCCGCTCATCTTCGGGCGGAGCATCTGCATCTGGCTCAAGGCACGGCCCGAAACCATCGAAAGCCGCCTCGCCGCCGACCCCGGCGAGCGTCCGCTTTTCAAGGACGGAACCTGGCGCAGCCTTCTCGCCGAACGCGAAGCCGTATACGCAAAAGCCCATCTTCACGTCATCACCGACGATAGCGACCCTGAGGAAACGGCCGATATGGCCTTTGCTCTTTTGCAACAAATTGCCTAAATTTGTGGGATATGGTTAAGGAGAACAAATGGATTGTCAAAGCGCCTTCGGACCCCGAAAAGGTCGAGCGTCTCTGCACCGAGCTTGGTATCGACCGGGTACTGGCCGACCTGCTCATCAAGAGGGGCGTGGAGACTTTCGAACAGGCCAGATCGTTCTTCCGTCCCAGCCTTGACGACATACACGACCCGTTCCTGATGAAGGACATGGACGCCGCGGTGGAAAGGCTGCACAAAGCTGTCACACAGGGCGAAAAGATACTTGTTTATGGCGACTACGATGTTGACGGCACCACCGCTGTGGCGCTTGTCCTCTCGTTCATCAAGAGGCTCACATCCAATGTCGACTTTTACATTCCCGACCGTTATGACGAAGGGTACGGCGTGTCAATCAAAGGCATCGACTGGGCCGCGGCAAACGGGTTCAACCTTATCATCACACTCGATTGCGGCATCAAGGCCGTTGACAAGACCGCCCGCGCCGCCGCCGCTGGAATGGATGTGATAATCTGCGACCATCACCTGCCCGACGAGGTGCTGCCCGCAGCCATTGCGGTGCTTGACCCCAAGCGCGAGGACTGCATCTATCCCTTCGACGACCTTTCGGGCTGCGGAGTCGGGTTCAAACTGGTCCAGGCGTATTCGCAGCGCTACGGCATAGCCTTCGAAGAACTGGTGCCTCTGCTCGACCTGCTGGCAATGAGCATAGCCTCCGATCTCGTCAGTATGACGGGCGAGAACCGGGTGTTCGCCCACTTCGGGCTCAAACGCCTCAACGAAAGCCCGCGCGAGGGGCTGCTTGCGATGATGAATCTCGCCCAGCTCGAGCCTGGCCACATCACGACTGACGATATCGTATTCAAGATAGGTCCGCGAATCAACGCCGCCGGAAGGATGGAGACCGGGCGCCTGGCGGTAGAACTTCTCACAGCCACCGACCAGCATTCAGCCCTGGCCGTTGCCCAGCAGATAAACGACAATAACACCGAGCGCAAGAATATCGACCGCGAAATCACCCGCGAAGCCCTCGAGATGGTCGAGAGCGGCAACTGTCTTGCCTGCTGCAACACAACCATAGTTTACAACCCGTCGTGGAACAAGGGTGTGGTGGGTATAGTTGCAAGCCGCCTTGTGGAGGCTTACTACCGCCCCACAGTCGTGCTCACGAAATCGAACGGATTCGTCACGGGCTCGGCCCGAAGCGTCCAGGGTTTCGATCTCTACTCGGCAATCGAAAGCTGCGCCGATCTGCTTGAGAACTTCGGCGGGCACGTCTATGCCGCGGGTCTGACCCTCAGGGAAGAAAATCTTCCGGAATTCGCACGCAGAATGGAGGCGTTCGTCGACGGGAAGATTACCGAAGAAATGCTCGTACCTGTAGTGGATATCGACGCCAGGCTCGACTTCTCGCAGATGAACCCCAAGTTCTTCCGCATACTCAAGCAGTTCCAGCCTTTCGGTCCCGGCAACAGCAACCCCGTTTTCGTGACCGAGAAGGTCTATGATACCGGCGACGGTCGCAAGGTGGGCGCGGGCGGAATGCACCTCAAGCTCGACCTCGTGCAGGAGAGCCAGCCTTTCCACCGCATCGCGGCCATCGCATTCAATATGCCCGAATACTTCGACTACGTGCGCGAGGGCAACCCCGTGGACGTATGCTACTCGATAGTCGAGAACTATTACCGCGGCAACTGCACCCAGCAGCTTCGCATCAAGGATTTGAAAAAGAGAGAAGAAATAATATGACACAGGAATTCAGTGAACAGGAGCTTATCCGCAGGGAGTCGCTCGCAAAACTCAAGGAGTTGGGCATCGAGCCCTATCCGGCAGCATTATACCCCGTAAATACCAGTGCAAAGGAGATAGCCGAAGGATACGACCCCGAAAAGGGCAACTTCAGCGAAGTATGCATAGCCGGCCGTATCATGAGCCGCCGCATAATGGGCGCCGCCTCGTTCGGCGAACTGCAGGACGAAAGCGGACGCATCCAGATATATGTCAAGCGCGACGAAATCTGTCCGGACGAAGACAAGACTATGTATAACACAGTCTGGAAGAAACTCCTCGACATAGGCGATATCGTCGGAATCAAAGGCTTCGCGTTCTTCACCCAGACGGGGCAGCTCAGCGTACACGCCAAGGAGCTCACCCTTCTGAGCAAATCGCTCCGCGTGCTTCCCATTGTCAAGGAGCTCGACGGACAGGTGTTCGACGCCTTCGCCGACCCAGAGCTCCGCTACCGCCAGAGGTATGTCGACCTTATCGTAAATCCCCAGGTAAAGGACACATTCATCAAGCGCGCGAAGATAATCGCTACGATGCGTGAATACTTCAACGAGGCCGGCTGTCTCGAAGTTGAGACCCCTATCCTGCAGAGCATCCCGGGCGGCGCAACCGCAAGACCGTTCATCACCCACCACAACGCCCTCGACATTCCCCTTTATCTGCGTATCGCCAACGAGCTTTATCTCAAGAGGCTCATCGTAGGCGGCTATAACGGAGTGTACGAGTTCGCAAAGGACTTCCGGAACGAGGGTATGGACAAGACCCATAACCCCGAGTTCACCTGTATGGAAATCTATGTAGCCTACAAGGACTACCTCTGGATGATGGATTTCGTGGAGAAGATGCTTGGCCGCATCGCCACCGCCGTCAACGGATGCACGACAGTGAATATAGCCGGCAACGAGATAGACTTCGGAGCGAAGTTCCGCCGTCTGCCGATTCTCGAGGCAATCAAGGAATACGCCGGAGTTGACGTAAAGGGGATGGACGAAGAGCAGCTCCGCGCCACATGCAAAAAGCTTAACGTGGAAATCGAGCCTTCGATGGGCAAGGGCAAGCTGATTGACGCTATCTTCGGCGAGTTCTGCGAGAAGAACCTCATCCAGCCCACGTTCGTTACCGACTACCCCGTGGAGATGTCACCCCTTACCAAGCGTCACCGCGAAGACCCTACGCTCACCGAGCGTTTCGAACTCTTCGTATGCGGGAAGGAACTCGCCAACGCCTATTCCGAACTCAACGACCCCATCGACCAGCTGGAGCGCTTCGAAGAGCAGGCCGCGCTCAAGACCAAGGGCGACGACGAGGCAATGTACATCGATATGGACTTTGTCCGCGCACTCGAATACGGTATGCCCCCCACCTCCGGACTCGGAATGGGAATCGACCGCCTGACGATGTTCATGACCGGGCAGACCGCCATCCAGGACGTTCTGTTCTTCCCTCAGATGAGGCCCGAAAAAATGGCCGTCGCAGCAGAAAAGAAAGAAGAGAATTAGAGACCGAGAGCGTCGGCAAGGGCCGCACGCTGTGCTTCGGAAAGAATTTCAGAGTTGCGTTCCTCAAGCAGGGACGCAACTCTTTGTTGTGCCCCGAAGAAAGTGGAATTGAGTGCGAGTGCTCCTCCGAATATACCGCTCACATAGCAGCCACCCAGTATCTGACTCACAGTCCACAGTACGGCAACTCCGTTAAGCCCTGTTGAAACGAGGCCCTCCAGGGGCGATCCGGCGTAAATGTATCCGGCCGGAACGAGGAAGGTGAGAAACATTCCCGCCCAGGGCGACTTCAATTTCGGTTCGTCGCAAGGCACTTCGATGCCGGCCTGGGCAAGCAGGCTCAGAGCGCTTCCGTAATCGCCTGTCTCATAAGCGCACCTGGCCTTGAGAATGGTCACGTCCCGACGCTGATTCTCGTCGAGGGCATACGCACGCACCCGGCCAAGGGCTTCTGCGGCCCCGGATGGCAACCCGGCTTCGAGCAGGCACCCGGCCTTGTCTATCAGGGCCAGAGAGGATTCCCGCGGGTCGAACGAGTCAAAGGCCAAACGTTCGTAGCGTACGGCTTCGAGCCGCAGCGAATCGAGCCGGGCCAGGTCCCGTACGCATTCCGACGGCTCCGCCGCGCAGGGCACCGGCTCCGCGCTCTTCTCCGGGCGGGCAGAGACCTCAATCGAAGACGCTGCGAAGAGGAATATGGATATTATACAGGACAGCCGCATTGCGAGATTGACCTTTTTCAATTTCAGTTATTCCTACCGACACATATGTGCCGTAGATATTGCCAATATAAAAGATGGAACCAAGGGTTCCGAAGAGTATGGTTTTCCAATCGGTCGGGCCGCACTTTATCCAGCATTCCGCCGTGAATGCCGCAAACGTGCCGACCGTCACGAACGAGGTTATGGCCTCATCGAAACGGCCGGAGAACACTTTCCCGAGCCCTGGCACCACCGCCGAAGCGGCAGAGCACCAGAACGGACTCGCACCGCGCTTTTCGTAATGCTCGGAATATATGTCTTCAAGCTGTTTCTCGCTTTGTGCAAGGGGATAGGCGCCTGTAAAAGAGGCGCGTTCCAGTTCGAATGCAGCAGGATTATCTTGCAGCAGGGCTATTCCCGCACGTTCGAAAGCGGCGAGTTCGGTCCGAGGCCCGCTGTAGGAATCGAGCAGCGAGAGGGCGCTGTCGTAGCGGCCCTGATGTGCGTGCGAAATCGCAGCGAAGAGCAACGACTTTTCGTACCAGACCGAGCTGCTGTCCACCTGTGAAAGATAGAACGAGGCCGCATCAAGCTTGTGTGCGCTGTAGTTGCTCCATCCCCGCAGGTAGTTGAGCGTGTCCGACGGAGCGAATGGAGTGAGTTCCAGATAGACGACCGCATCGTCCGCAAGCGAGTTGCCTATGAGATAATCGACGAATTCGATTTCCCCGCCGACAGGTCTGGTTCCAGTCGGCGCCGCTTCGAAAGAAAGCTCCGGCACCGCCGCACCGGCCATCCTCTTCTTTGAACTCATGTATGCCTCGACTCCTTCGTGGATGAGACCGTCTTCGCCTATGTTGTGATATGAAGCCGCTGTTCCGATTTTCGTGCACCGGGTAAGACGGTCGGCCGTTGCGAATACAGCAGGCACGAACCCGATTTCGCGTATGGCCTGCACAAAGAACTGCGGGCATTCGGGGCTGTAGCGGCAGGCACCCTGGAGCTGACGTCTGACATACTGCTCGGCGGTGGCGCCGGTCTTGACGACGGCACTGTCCGAACGCTCCTGCGCCGCTCCATCGGTCATGAATATGGCGCCGAGCACAAGCGGGAGTACTATGCGGCGCATTATTTAGCTTTGAGGAAGTCTTTTATCGAAATCTCCTGCGCACCTTCGGGAACGCTGAAGTCGAACATGCCGTCGGCAGGGTCTGCCTGCAGGTTGCTGTAGATGGTGCGCACGATTGTGGAGTCGCCTTTTGCCACATAGTTGATGGTTGTATTGCGGCAAGGCACCGGTACGCGTCCGACCTTCTGGTATTTCGAAAGATATGTCTTTGTAATGACTGCGCCTTCGGCATTGTAGTAGGCGCAGTATATGGGCAGATAGTTTTCGTAAACTATCTCCACTTTGGGCGCGAGGCCCTGGTTTTTCGTAGTGAAAGTCCTTTTCAGGAGTCCGTCTTCGACGGTTTCGGCCTTTTCGGGCACATAGCCGTAGAGCCCGAGCCCGAGGTCGTCGATTCTGCCCATCAGGCAGAGTGTGAGCAGCTCGTCACGCGAGGTGCTGCTGCCCGAGTTGTCCATCATCACCTGGTTGGTATTCGGCAGATAGATGCGCGCTTCGCCTGCCGCATTGTTTATCAGGACATATTCCATCGGACGATGGAAACAAGTCACCAAGCGTCCATTGCCGGAGCAATAGACGCATTTGGTGATTGTTGTCACACTTTGCTTCTCAACCTGTTTGATTTCGACATCGGCGCTTACACGTCGCTGGGCGTGGCATACACTGCCCGAAAGGAACAAACAGAGAAGAAGCGCTATGTATGTTTTATGCTTCAAATTCTATTAAAGCCACATGAGCCACTTGGTGTTGCCGCAGTACTTGCTGATATCGTCGTCAAGAACACCGATGAGGAGCATAATCCAGTCAACGAGGTAAACGATGCCGAAACCTGCGCCGGTGATGATATTGAGGACAACGGGAAGAGCTGCTGTACCCATATACATACGATGGATGGCGAGCCAGCTTGTTACGGGGATGAAACCGAGAGCGAAGGCGATGATGGGTTCGGGAGCGCTGCCGATCTTGAGAGCCTTGCCACTGTTTACGGAAGCAGCAACATTAGCTTCGGTGCAGTTCTCGATGACGGCGTCAATAGCCTCATCGCTTACGGTGTAAGAGTTTGCAGCGTTAGCTGCGATGCCAAGAGCGAAGATTGCTGCGAGGCAAACAAGAATTTTCTTCATAACATTAATAAAGTTAAAGTGTTTTTTTGATGAGCAAAGATAATAAAATATCGCTACTTTTGCACCCATGGTCAAAGAATTGATAAGTTCATTCCAGAATCCGAAAATAAAACGTCTGCTCCAGCTGCAGCAGAAATCTTCAGAGCGCAGGGAAAGCGCTCTCTTCGTCGTTGAAGGCAGACGCGAACTGGCCCACTGTCTCGAGGCCGGTTTCGAAGCCGACAGCATTTTCGTCCGTGAGGGGGAAAGCGCACCCGACGCGCCGGGCGCAAAGGTTTTCGAAGTATCTGCAGACGTATATGCGAAAATCGCTTATCGCGAGAGCACCGAGGGCATAATCGCCGAAGTCAGGAGCCGCAGCACGAAACTGCAGGACCTTCCCGCGAAGGCCAATCCGCTTTATGTGGTTCTGGAAAGCGTCGAGAAACCGGGGAACCTTGGAGCCGTGCTGCGCAGCGCCGATGCAGCCGGGGTCGATGCCGTGATTGTCTGCGACCCGCTGACCGACCTGTTCAACCCCAACCTCATACGCTCGTCGATTGGTGCCATCTTCACAGTTTCCACCGTGGCCTGCACTTCCGACGAGGCCATAGCCTTCTTCAAGGAACGTGGAGTACAGATTCTTACCGCCCAGCTTCAGGATTCCGAATTGTATTACAAAACTCCTATGACCGGGCCGACGGCCATCGTCTTCGGCACCGAATCCACCGGTCTTACCGACCGCTGGCGCATCGCGGCCGACGCGCATATCCGCATCCCTATGCTCGGCGCGCTCGACTCTCTGAACGTATCGGTTTCCGCCGCTATCCTGATGTTCGAAGCGGTGCGCCAGAGAGAAGCCTGATCCCGGAACCAATCCGACGCTCCGGCCGGCGCGCTGATGCGCGCTTTATTCCGCACCCGCGCGAAGGTTTAGGGCATGACAGAGGCATCAAAGAGTGCTGACCGTTTCTTCGCCGGTCATAAGGGGGAAACCGGCGCGGGCCTGGGCGAGATGCCAGGCGCGGCCGCCGATGTAACGCGCCACGCCGCCGTCCGGCGAAGGGATTGTCAGGTGGTCAAGGGCCGGGTCGCGGTAATTGGCTTCCAGAACAAAACGGGCACAAAGACGCTCAAGGCCCGGTATCGCACGCGTGCACGTGTATATGATAAGGTCTGCCTCAACGCGCGAAGATGAGCCGTCCTGACCGGCCGCAGCGTCCACCAGACCGTCGTGACGGATCAGGCCGGTTTCGAGGCCCGAATCCTCGCAGGCGGCAAGGGCAGCCTTCCCCGCTCCGCCATAGCCTATGACGATGGCAGTATGCAGCGGCCCGAGCGCAGCGATAAACTCTTTAAGCCCAAGATAATCGGAATTGAACGCCTTGATCCCGGAGGGTGTCTTCACAAGGATATTGGCCGCACCGGTGCGCTCAACCTCCGCACTCCGCAAGTCGCTCGCCGCGGCGGCCAGCTGCTTGAAAGGCGCAGTGACATTGACCGCTTCGTAGGGTCCATCGGCGAAAATGCTCCAGGCCTTCTCGAAACTGTCCGCCTCAATAAGGTCGTAGCTCCACGGCTCCGAACCGCCAGTCCGTGGTCCGGAAAGCGGATTTGCAGGTTCGGAACCGGCCTCCCGGGGTCCGGCGGGCGAGCCGGGACCGCAATGCTGCGGATATGCCCGGGCAAAAAGCGCGGGGCTCTGGGAATGGGCCACAGGATTGCCTATTATGCCGAAACGCCTTTCCATACAAAAAACTTCTGAACAAGTCCGACAAAAATACTACAATTATCACGAAAATTCCTATCTTGCACCCGAATTGCGGGCTGAGCCCGCCAGACCATACTTAAACTAACCTTTTAATTACCAAACATTATGTCAGTAAACAAAGTAATCCTTGTCGGTAACGTTGGCAGAGACCCCGAAGTACGTTACCTTGAGTCACAGACCAAAGTCGCCCGTTTCACACTTGCGACATCCGAACGCTACAGCGACCGTAACGGCGAACAGCGCGAAAACACCGAATGGCACAACATCGTTGCCTGGAGGAAGAACGCAGATATCTGCGAAAAGTTCGTCCACAAAGGAACCCAGTTGTACATTGAGGGCAAAATCCGCAGCAGAAGCTACACCGACGCAAACGGCGTGAAGAAGTTCTCAACCGAAATCGAAGTGGACAATCTCCAGCTCCTCGGCCGTCGCGAAAACAGTTCCGAGGGCTATCAGGGCGAAAGCGAACAGGGAGCGTGGAGCGCACCACAGCCTCAGCAGAGTGCACCGCGTCCTGCGCAGTATGCCCGCCCCGCCGAAACCCCTGCAGCACCAGCCTACCAGCAGGCTCCCGCTTATCAGCAGGCACCATCAGCGCCTCAGAGCGCGGCTCCGGCCTACAACGATTCACCGGACGACGACCTGCCTTTCTAGGTCTTCCTTAAATATTGGAAAGAATCTCTGACAGAGTGCGGGAGATACCCCGGGTATCTATCCCGCATTCTTTTCTTTGCTCGCTCTGACGGTCCTGGGCGATAAAACGGTCGGGAATCCCGAGGCCGCGGACAGGGATGCCGGCAGACGACAGAGCTTCGCACACGGCGCCGAAGAGCCCTCCTGCAAGGCAGCCGTCCTCGACAGTAAGCACGGCGCGGTAGCGGGCCGCGATGTCTTCGAGCCGAGCCGTGTCGAGCGGTTTTATGAAGCGGAAATCGTACACGCCTACCTCATCGCCAAAGTCCCCGGCTGCTTCGAGAGCACGGTGAACACAGGGACCGGCGGCCACAACCGCGACACTGCGGCCGGCCTTGAGTTCGACTGCCTTGCCCAAAGGCAGGCACACACCGGGCTCGTCCTGCCAGGATAAGCCTTCGGCGTTTCCGCGCGGATAACGGATTATGAACGGACCTTCGTCATAGGCGAGAGCCGTGTACATCAGATTCTTGAGTTCGGATTCGTCCGCGGGAGCGCTTATTATGCAACCGGGAATCGAACGGTATGCCGCCATATCGAATGCACCGCAATGTGTGGCTCCGTCCTCGCCCACCAGCCCGGCACGGTCGAAGCACAGCACAACCGGAAGTCTCTGAAGAGCCACGTCGTGAATTATCTGATCGTACGCACGCTGCGCAAAAGAACTGTAGATATTGCAGAAAGGCCGCAGTCCGGCGATTGCCAGCCCGGCGGAGAAGGTTACCGCGTGCTCTTCCTCTATGCCCACGTCGAAGAAACGCTCCGGAAACTCTGCCGCAAAAGCGTTCATCCCGCAACCCGAGGCCATCGCGGGGGTGATGCCGACAACGCGGCTGTCCTTACGCGCAAGGTCGCAGAGCACCTCGCCGAACACGTCCTGATAGCGCGGGACGCTGTACCCTGCACCCAGCCTTTCACCGGTTTCGGGATTGAAGCGGCCGGGGGCATGCCAGGTCGCGGGGTCGGCCTCTGCCGGAGCGTAACCCTTGCCCTTTCGGGTGATGCAGTGCACGACCATAGGGCCGTTCATACCCTTGAGCTTACGGAGTGTGCGGACCACCTGATTGATGTCGTTCCCGTCGATGGGGCCGAAATAACGCAGCCCGAGGCTTTCGAAAAGGTCGCCTCCCGTGCGTTTGACGAACCACGACTTAAGGCTCCGGAGCCAGCGCTGGATGAAGGAGCGGAAGCGGTTGTCCCGCATCGAATCCCATACGCGCTTCTTGAGCGTGTTATATCCTTCGCTGGTGGTGATGTTCAAAAGATGGTTATGAAGACCTCCGATATTCCTGTCGATACTCTGGTTGTTGTCGTTGAGCACGACCAGCAGATTGGCGTGCGAGCCGCCGGCATTGTTCAAGGCCTCGAAAGCAAGGCCGCCGGTGAGGGCTCCGTCACCGACGAGGGCAATGTGATGACGGGATGACAGGCCCTGGATGCGCGCGGCCTCGGCATATCCGAGAGCGGCGCTCAGGGCTGTGGACGAATGGCCTACTCCGAACGCATCGAAACCGCTCTCGAAGATATTGGGGAAACCGCTCAGACCCTCTCTCGTGCGCAAGTCGCCGAACTTTTCGCGGCGCCCCGTAAGTATCTTATGTGCATAGGCCTGGTGCCCGACATCGAAAAGAAGTTTGTCTTCAGGTGTGTCGAAAACGTAATGAATGCCCACGATGAGCTCCACGG
This sequence comes from Candidatus Cryptobacteroides sp., assembly GCA_045597785.1. Taxonomy (GTDB): domain Bacteria; phylum Bacteroidota; class Bacteroidia; order Bacteroidales; family UBA932; genus Cryptobacteroides. Next base: position 12,085 of record JAZLKT010000067.1, on the reverse strand, counting down.
CACCGAGGCTCGAGGCCAGATGCCCCGGGTTGTGCGAGCACACTTCCACCATAAGGTCGCGGATCTCGGCGCAGAGCTGTGCGAGACTCTCCTCGGGAAGGGCCCTCAGGTCGGCGGGCGAATTGATGCTGTCCAGAAGTTTTGCCATCGAAACGCGAAGATACACCTTTTTTTCTTAACTTCGCAGTCTCAAAATACGATATGCTATGACTCAGACTACCGGAAAGAAACTTTTGAACGACTCCGCGCTTGCACGGTGGAGCGTTCTCGCGCTCGTGGCGCTGATGATGTTTTTCGCCTATATGTTCGTGGACGTGATGTCCCCGCTGAAGTCTCTCGTCGAGAGCAGCCTCGGCTGGAACAGCGGCGTCTTCGGCAAATATGCAGCCTCGGAATATATCGTGAACGTATGCGGATTCCTCATCATTGCCGGTGTCATACTCGACAAACTGGGAGTGCGCTTCTCCGGCATTCTCTCGGCCGGACTGATGGTCGCCGGCGCCGCAATCAAGTTCATCGGCATCAGCGACTGGTTCGCCACGACCGCCCTCTACCAGTGGCTCGGCAGCTGGTGGGTCGAAATGCCCGCAAACGCCAAGATGGCCTCTCTGGGCTTTATGGTATTCGGCTGCGGATGCGAAATGGAAGGCACCAACGTTTCCAAGATACTCGCCAAATGGTTCAAGGGCAAGGAGATGGCTCTCGCAATGGGCCTCGAGATGGCCGTAGCGCGCGTGGGCGTGTTCGCGGTTATGTGGATAGCGCCCATCATCTCCAACGCATTCGACGGTTCGATTATAGCTCCGCTCGGATTCTGCGGCGCCCTGCTCTGCATCGGCCTCATCAACTTCATAATCTTCGGAGTGCTTGACCGCAAGTTCGACGACCAGCTCATCGAAGCGGGCCTCGCCACCGGCGAGAAGTCGCCCGAAGACGAATTCCACCTCTCCGACCTTGGAGCCATCTTCCGCAGCAAGATGTTCTGGATCGTGGCTCTGCTGTGCGTGCTCTATTACAGCGCCATCTTCCCCTTCCAGCGATATGCCCCGAACTTCCTCGAGGAGACACTTGGCGTCGATCCGGCCACTGCCGCACGCCTTTTCAGCTGCTTCCCCCTGCTGGCAATCTTCCTCACGCCGTTGCTCGGCACCTTCCTTGACCGTAAGGGCAAAGGCGCTTCGATGCTTATGGTCGGTGCACTCATCATGATAATCTGCCACCTGAGCTTCGCCTTCCTGCTGCCCGTATTCCCTTACAAGTGGCTTGCAGTGCTGTTGATTGTCGTCCTGGGCGTAAGCTTCTCGCTCGTACCGGCCGCTCTCTGGCCGTCAGTGCCCAAAATCATCGACGAAAAGATTCTCGGAAGCGCATACTGCCTCATCTTCTGGGTTCAGAACCTGGGTCTGTGCTTCGTGCCTATGCTCATCGGTTCCCTCCGCCAGTCAACCGGAAGCTACCTTATCCCGATGATCGTATTCTCGAGTTTCGGAGTATTGGCATTCTTCTTCAGCCTGCTGCTCAAGAGAGAAGACCGCAGGAAGGGCTACGGGCTGGAACTTCCGAACATAACGGAGTAAGGCTCAAATACTTTACGAAAAAGAAGATGATTCTGCGAAAAAAGTCAAAAAGTTTTGCAGAATCATTTTTCTTTGCTATATTTGCAGTCCTTTTTTGCGAAGGACTTTGAAATACATTGCCGATGTAGCTCAGTTGGCCAGAGCACGTGATTTGTAATCTCGGGGTCGAGGGTTCGAATCCCCCCATCGGCTCTCGCTTGTGCCGCGGGCTATAAGGCACAATATTCGGGTGAGTACCAGAGTGGCCAAATGGGGCAGACTGTAAATCTGCTGGTTATACCTTCGGTGGTTCGAATCCATCCTCACCCACAAACACGCGGAAACGGAGACGCTTCGCATCAGCGGGGTTCGTATAATGGCTATTATGCCAGCCTTCCAAGCTGGAAATGGGAGTTCGATTCTCCTACCCCGCTCAAAGTTTGCCGATGTAGCTCAGGGGTAGAGCGCATCCTTGGTAAGGATGAGGTCATGAGTTCAATTCCCATCATCGGCTCTTTTTTTGTGTATAACAACATTCATTCATAATATTATGGCAAAAGAAACATTCCAAAGAACCAAACCGCATGTCAACATCGGTACAATTGGCCACGTTGACCACGGTAAGACTACTCTTACTGCAGCCATCACCAAGGTGCTCGCAGAGAAAGGTCTTTCAGAAATCAAGTCATTCGACCAGATTGACAACGCTCCCGAAGAGAAGGAGCGCGGTATCACCATCAACACCGCTCACGTAGAGTATCAGACCGAGTCACGCCACTATGCGCACGTGGACTGCCCGGGCCACGCCGACTACGTGAAGAACATGGTTACAGGTGCAGCCCAGATGGACGGTGCAATCCTCGTGGTTGCCGCTACCGATGGTCCTATGCCCCAGACCAACGAGCACGTGCTTCTCGCAAAGCAGGTGAACGTACCTAAGATCGTCGTTTTCCTCAACAAGGTTGACCTCGTTGACGATGAGGAAATGCTCGACCTCGTAGAGATGGAAGTTCGCGACCTCCTCAGCAAGTACGACTTTGACGGTGACAACGCTCCCGTCATCCGCGGTTCTGCACTCGGTGCACTCAACGGAGAGCCTGTATGGGTAGAGAAGGTTATGGAACTCATGAGCGCTGTTGACGAGTACATTCCTATCCCCGTACGCGAGAACGAGAAGCCCTTCCTTATGCCTATCGAGGACATCTTCTCAATCACCGGTCGTGGTACCGTAGTTACCGGACGTATCGAGCGTGGTACCATCCACGTCAACGATCCCGCTGAAATCGTCGGCTTCAATGACAAACCGAAGAACACCGTCGTTACCGGTGTCGAGATGTTCCGCAAGCTCCTCGACCAGGGCGAAGCAGGTGACAACGTAGGTCTCCTTCTCCGCGGTGTTGACAAGAAGGAAGTTAAGCGCGGCGAGGTTATCGCCAAGCCCGGCACCATCACTCCTCACACCGAGTTCACAGCTCAGATCTATGTGCTCAAGAAAGAGGAAGGCGGCCGCCACACTCCTTTCCACAACAAATATCGTCCTCAGTTCTTCATCCGCACACTGGATGTTACCGGTGAGATCAACCTCCCCGAGGGCGTAGAAATGGTTATGCCTGGTGATAACGTTGAGATTCACGTTAACCTCATCACTCCTGTAGCCCTCAACGAGAACCTCCGTTTCGCTATCCGCGAAGGTGGTCGTACCGTTGGCGCCGGCCAGGTTGTAAAGATCATCAAGTAATTCCACACTTGAAACAGGGTGAGTGCTCCCGCAGAGGGGACACTCACCTTTATAGGGGAATAGAACAAGGGTAGTTCAGCGGTCTCCAAAACCGTCGATGTGGGTTCGAATCCTGCTTCCCCTGCAAATCCTGAAGGTTACGCTTCGGGAATTGTTTAACAGACGGGGCATTCCGCTTCCAAACCGCTCCGTCCATTAAATGTAAAGATGAGTAAGTTTACAAATTACGTCAAAGAGTCTTTTGTAGAGCTCACAAAGAAGACGACGTGGCCCACTTGGGAGAAGCTGCAGAGCAGCGCCATCCTGGTGATGGTCACCACTGTCATTCTTGCAGTTGTGCTCTGGGTCATTGACAAGGCTTTCCAGTTTGTAATGTCTGCAATCTACACATTGTAATTAGTTACGTAGGATTCTATGGGCGAAATGAAATGGTATGTTCTGCGGACTGCCGGCGGAAAGGAAAAGAAGGCCGCGGAATATCTCCAGAAAGAGATCGAACGGAGCGGTCTTGAAAATCAGGTTGGACAGGTACTCGTTCCTGTAAAGAAGGAAATCGTTACTAAAAATGGCAAAAGGGTGGTGGCCGACAGGCTGCTCTACCCCGGCTATGTCCTTATTCAGGCCGAACTGTCCGCAAAGCTTGACAACATCATCCGCAATCTTGTTCCCGGCATGTCCGGTATGGTCACCGAGAAGAAGATGATATCCGCCACCCAGTTCGAGAGAGTTGCAATTCCCCTTCGCGACGAAGAGGTTGCACGCATCCTTGGCATCCAGGACGAAAACGCCGACAATGCGGCTCAGACAGTCGTCGATTACGAAATCGGCGAGTCGGTGCGCATTATCGACGGACCGTTCAGCGGATTCAACGGAACTATTGATGAGATTCTCAAAGACAGGAGCAAAGTCAAAGTCGTTGTCGTTATATTCGGCCGAAAGACACAACTTGAGCTCAGCTTTACACAAGTAACAAAAGAATAGTTTAAAATTATGGCAAAAGAAGTTACCGGATTCATCAAGCTCCAAATCAAAGGCGGAGCTGCAAATCCTGCGCCTCCGGTAGGACCGGCCCTCGGTTCCAAAGGCTTGAACATAATGGACTTCTGCAAGGCTTTCAATGCAGCCACGCAGGCACAGGCAGGCAAGATCCTCCCCGTTGTTATTACAGTCTATTCAGACAAGTCGTACACATTCGAGGTAAAGCAGCCTCCTGTAGCCGTTTCCCTCAAGGAAGCCGCTCACATTCAGACCGCTTCGGGCGAGCCTAACCGCAAGAAGGTGGCCTCCGTTACCTGGGACCAGGTAAAAGAGATCGCCGAAGGCAAAATGCCCGACCTCAACTGCTTCACGCTCAAATCTGCGATGAAGATGGTTGCCGGTACGGCAAGAAGTATGGGTATCACCGTTACCGGCGAATTCCCCGAGAACATCTAAAATACTACAGGCATTATGAGCAAACTCACTAAAAATCAGAAAGCTGCGATAGCTAAATACGAGCCGTCGAAAGCATACACCCTCTCAGAGGCTTGCGGTATTTTGAAAGACGTCACATTCACCAAGTTCGACTCTTCAGTAGAACTCAGCTGCAATCTCGGCGTTGACCCCCGCAAGGCCAACCAGATGATTCGTGGCGTGGTCTCCCTTCCCAACGGAACAGGTAAGACAGTGCGCGTACTCGTGCTCTGTACCCCCGACAAGGTGGCCGAGGCTCAGGCAGCCGGCGCAGACTATGTAGGTCTCGACGACTACTGCGAAAAGATCAAGAACGGCTGGACCGACGTTGACGTTATCATATGCACCCCTTCGGTTATGGCCAAGGTCGGCGCACTGGGCCGTGTACTCGGTCCCCGCGGACTTATGCCTAACCCCAAGACCGGCACCGTTACTATGGAAGTAGGAACCGCCGTCAAGGAAGTCAAGGGCGGTAAAATCGACTTCAAGGTCGACAAAACCGGAATCGTACACTGCGCTATCGGAAAGGTTTCTTTCAGCGCTCAGGCAATCTGCGAGAATGCCGCTGCAGTACTGAACGAAATCGCAAAACTCAAGCCTCAGGCTCTCAAGGGCACATATATGAAGAGTGCAGCTATCTGCACCACTATGAGCCCCGGTATCAAGTTGGACCTCAAAGCATTCCTCAATGGTGCTGAGTAAAAATTCAATATTATGAAAAAGGAACTTAAGAATCAGATTATTGAAAGCATCTCAGCCAAGATCAGCGAGTGCCCCAACTTCTATGTTACCGACATCGCAGGCCTGAATGCTGCCAAAACCAGCAAACTCCGCCGCGAGTGCTTCGCACAGGGCATCGAGCTCAATGTTGTCAAGAACACACTCTTCGCCAAGGCGATCGAGTCTATCGACAACGATGAACTCAAGTCCATCACCAGCACGCTTGCCGGCAATTCCGCTATCATGTACACCACTGTTCCCGCCGCTCCCGGAAAGCTCATCAAGAAGCTTCAGAAGGAAGGTTTCGAGAAGCCCGTGGTAAAGAGCGCCTACGTTCAGGGCTGTGCATATATCGGTGCCGACAAACTTGACGAACTTGCAGCAATCAAGACCAAGGAAGAACTCATCGCAGACGTTATCGCTCTGCTCCAGAGTCCTATCCGCAGGGTACTCTCCGCTCTCGAGAACAGGGAGGAGAACGCCGAGGCTCCCGCTGCTGCAGCAGAATAATTCAGATTATATTAACAAATTAAAAATCATAAAATTATGGCAGATGTAAAAGCCCTTGCAGAAGAGTTGGTAAACCTTTCTGTAAAAGACGTTCAGGAACTTGCAAAGATCCTCAAAGAAGAGTATGGTATCGAGCCTGCAGCAGCTGCAGTCGTTGTAGCCGCAGAAGGTGCCGGCGCAGCAGCAGCCGAGGCTGAGCAGACCGAATTCGACGTTGTCCTCACTTCCGCTGGCGCAGCCAAGCTTGGTGTGATCAAGGCCGTCAAGGAGGCTCTTGGTCTTGGACTTAAGGAAGCTAAGGATCTCGTTGATGGTGCTCCTGCTACCATCAAGGAGAAAATCTCCAAGGCAGAGGCCGAAGCCCTCAAGGCTACTCTTGAGGAGGCCGGTGCAGAGGTCGAGGTTAAGTAACTTCTCCCCTCTCCCTGCTTAAAAGGGAACAAACAGGTTTAGAGCCGGGACAAATAGGCTCTAAACCTTTTTTCCGTATTAAAGTTTTTCTCATTTCCAAAGGCAGCACATGTCAAACACGACTACAAACAAGCGTATAAACTTCGCCACTTCCAAGATTCTGGAATACCCCGATCTGCTCGAGGTTCAGTTGAAGTCGTTCAAAGACTTCTTCCAGCTTGAAACGACCCCCGAAAACCGCAAGCACGAGGGCCTGTATCAGGTTTTCCAGGAGACTTTCCCCATTGAGGACACGAGGAACAACTACAAACTCGAATTCATCGACTATTTTGTAGACCCTTCGCAGTACACAATCGAGGAATGTCTGGAGAGGGGACTCACCTACAGTGTGCCCCTCAAGGCAAAACTTCGCCTTTCGTGCACAGACCCTGAGCACGAGGACTTCGATACGAGGGTGCAGGACGTTTATCTGGGCAACATCCCTTATATGACTCCTGCCGGAACGTTCGTGATCAATGGTTCCGAACGAATCATAGTTTCTCAGCTGCACCGGTCGCCCGGAGTATTCTTCGACCAGAGCATGCACGCCAACGGCACCAAGCTTTACTCGGCGCGCATAATCCCGTTCAAAGGCTCCTGGATCGAGTTCGCTACTGACATCAACAATGTCATGTACGCCTATATCGACCGTAAGAAGAAACTTCCTGTGACCACTCTCCTGAGGGCCATAGGCTACAATGCAGACAAAGACATCATCGACATCTTCAATCTCGCCGACGAAATCGAGGTTACACCCGAGGCTCTCGAAGCCAACAAGGGTCGCAAGCTCGCCGCAAAGGTGCTCAAGACCTGGATCGAAGATTTCGAAGATGAAGATACAGGTGAGGTAATCCCCATCGAGAGGACAGTGCCCATCGTAGAAAGGGGTGAGGTTCTTGACGACAAGACCATCGAGGCCATTCTCGAAACCGAGACCAAGACCATCCTTCTCCAGAAAGACGAGGCCAGCACTGCTGAATATGCCATCATATTCAATACTCTGCAGAAAGACCCCACCAACACCGAACTCGAAGCCGTCAGCTATATCTACAAACAGCTGCGCAACTCCGAACCGCCCGATGAGAATACCGCACGCGACGTTATCGACAAGCTCTTCTTCTCCGAGAAGAGGTACGATCTCGGCGCAGTGGGCCGTTACCGCCTGAACAAGAAGCTCGGTATGGATACCGCAGCCGATGTTCGCGTTCTCACCCAGACAGATATCATCGAGATTATCAAATATCTCATCCAGCTCATCAACTCACGCGCGACGGTGGACGATATCGACCACCTCTCGAACAGGCGCGTGCGCACCGTTGGCGAGCAGCTTGCAAACCAGTTCACAGTTGGTCTGAGCCGTATGGCACGCACCATCAGGGAGCGTATGAACGTCCGCGACAGCGAGCAGTTCAACCCCATCGACCTCATCAACGCCAAGACACTTGCGAGCGTCATCAACACCTTCTTCGGCACCAGCCAGCTGAGCCAGTTCATGGATCAGACCAACCCTCTTGCCGAAGTTACGCACAAGAGGCGCCTCAGTGCCCTCGGCCCCGGAGGTTTGAGCCGCGACCGTGCGGGATTCGAAGTGCGAGACGTACACTACACACATTACGGACGTCTCTGCCCTATCGAAAGCCCTGAAGGCCCGAACATCGGTCTTATCTCCTCGCTGTGCGTATATGCACGAATCGACGACCTCGGCTTCATCGAGACACCTTACCGCAACGTCAATGACGGAAAGGTGGATCTGAGCGCCGAAGGCTGCCGCTATATGAGCGCGGAGGAAGAGGAGGACAAGTACGTTTCTCTTGCAAACGTGCCTATGGATGACGAAGGAAACATCCTTTCCGACCGTATCCAGTGCCGTCTCGAAGCCGACTTCCCGGTTGTTACCCGCAACGAGGTCAACTATATGGACGTGGCTCCGAACCAGATGGCTTCCGTAGCCGCTTCGCTCATTCCTTTCCTCGAGCACGACGATGCACACCGCGCCCTGATGGGTGCGAACATGATGCGCCAGGCCGTTCCTCTTCTCAAGCCCGAATCGCCCATCGTGGGTACCGGCCTTGAAGAAAAGGTCTGCCTCGACTCACGCACGCAGTTCATCGCCGAAAGGGAGGGAACCGTTACCTATGTAGATGCCAACGAGATCCGCATCAAGTACGACCGCACCGAGGACGAGGCTTTCGTAAGCTTCGCTCCCGAGGAGACGGTTTACAAGATGCCTGTCTTCCGCCGCACCAACCAGGACACCACTGTCAGCCTGAGCCCCATCGTCCGCAAGGGCGACAAGGTTCACGCCGGCCAGGTTCTTACCGAAGGCTATGCGACCCAGGGAGGAGAACTCGCACTCGGACGCAACCTTATGGTAGCCTTCATGCCCTGGAAGGGATACAACTACGAGGACGCCATCGTTCTTTCCGAGGAGATGGTAAAGTGGGATATCCTTACATCCGTACACGTCAGCGAGTACCTCACCGAGGTGCGTGACACCAAGCGCGGAATGGAGGAACTTACCGCGGACATCCCCAACGTAAGCGAAGAGGCCACACGCGACCTCGACCAGAACGGTATCATACGCATCGGCGCACACATCGAGCCCGGTGATATAATGATAGGTAAGATCACTCCGAAGGGTGAAAGCGATCCTTCTCCTGAAGAGAAGCTCCTCAAGGCCATCTTCGGCGACAAGGCCGGCGATGTCAAGGACGCTTCGCTCAAGGCCAATCCTTCTCTGAGCGGCACCGTCATCAAGACAGCCCTCTACTCGAAGCCCGCCAAGGAGACCGGACGCAAGGGTTCAGCCATCAAGGCCGAGCAGAAGACAAGGCTCGACCTGCGTCAGGAAGCCTACGACCAGAAGGCCGAAAGGCTCCGCTCCGACTTCATCAGCAAGCTCATCACCCTCACCAAGAACCGCACCTGCGCCGGCGTAAGCGACCTCTACGGAGTAGAAGTCATCGCCAAGGGCAAGAAGTTCTCGAGCGAGGCCCTGCGCAGCATCGATTACGAAAACGTCAATTCCGGCAACTGGACCGCAGACGAGGCCAACAGCAAGCTTATCAGCGAGCTCATCAACAACTACTGCCTCACCGTCAAGATGGAGCAGGCCGCCTGCAAGCGCGAGATGGACAAAATCAAGGTGGGTGACGAACTCCCCAACGGAGTTATGCAGCTCGCCAAGGTCTATGTGGCCAAGAAGCGCAAGATTACTGTCGGTGACAAGATGGCCGGACGTCACGGAAACAAGGGTATCGTTGCAAAGATAGTCCAGAGAGAGGATATGCCGTTCCTCGCGGACGGAACTCCCGTGGATATCGTGCTCAACCCTCTGGGCGTGCCTAGCCGTATGAACCTCGGTCAGATTTATGAAACCGTTCTCGGATGGGCAGGCGAAAAACTCGGAATGAAGTTCAGCACCCCTATCTTCGACGGTGCTTCCATCGACGAGATATCCGACCTCACCGACAAGGCAGGTCTTCCCCGCTACGGAAAGACCCAGCTCCGCGACGGTGGCAGCGGCGACTTCTTCGACCAGCCCGCGACCGTGGGTATCATCTACATGATCAAGCTCGGTCATATGGTTGACGATAAGATGCACGCCCGCAGCATCGGTCCCTACTCGCTCATCACCCAACAGCCTCTCGGCGGTAAAGCCCAGTTCGGCGGCCAGAGGTTCGGTGAAATGGAGGTTTGGGCGCTCGAGGCATTCGGCGCAGCCAACGCTCTTCAGGAAATCCTCACCGTCAAGAGTGACGATGTTACCGGAAGGAGCAAGACCTATGAGGCAATTGTCAAGGGCGACCCCATGCCGCCTGCAGGCATTCCTGAATCGCTGAACGTGCTCCTGCACGAGCTCCGCGGTCTCGGTCTCAAAGTCACACTTGATTAATTAACGCAAATTGATTTATTGAAATATGCCTACTTTTAACAACAAGGATAATAAAGTCAAGAGCAATTTCTCGTCAATCAGCATTTCGCTGGCTTCTCCGGAGGACATAACCGAAAGGTCCTGCGGAGAGGTCCTCAAGCCCGAAACCGTCAACTACAGGACATACAAGCCCGAACGCGACGGACTCTTCTGCGAGAAGATTTTCGGACCTACCAAGGACTACGAATGCTATTGCGGTAAATACAAGAGGATACGCTACCGCGGAATCGTCTGCGACAGGTGTAACGTTGAAGTGACCGAGAAGAAGGTGCGCCGCGAGCGTATGGGTCATATCACCCTTACCGTTCCCGTAGCCCACATCTGGTACTTCAAGAGCAACCCCAACAAGATTTCGGCACTTCTCGGCCTTCCCGCCAAGAAGCTCGAATCGGTTATCTACTACGAGAAGTACATAGTCGTACGCCCCGGCAAGAGCGAGCTCGAGAAAATGACCCTCCTCGCTGAGGATGAGTACCTCGACACGCTCAACCGTCTGCCCGGCAACGAGAACCTCTCCGACAGCGATCCCGACAAGTTCATCGCCAAGATGGGCGCCGAAGGAATCTACGACCTCCTCAAGGAAATTGACGTGGACGCTCTTGCAAAAGAGCCCCGCAGCCGCATGAACGTCGAGACTTCGCAGCAGCGCAAGGCCGAGTGCCTCAAGCGCCTTCAGGTTGTGAAGTGGTTCCAGGAGAGCAACGGAAAGAACCGCCCCGAGTGGATGATTATGAAGGTCATCCCCGTGATTCCGCCCGATCTGCGTCCCCTCGTTCCCCTCGACGGAGGAAGGTTCGCTACATCCGACCTCAATGACCTCTACAGGCGCGTAATCATACGCAACAACCGCCTCAAGAAACTCATCGAGATCAAGGCTCCCGAAGTGATTCTGCGCAACGAGAAGCGTATGCTTCAGGAATCCGTGGATTCACTCTTCGACAACTCCAAGAAGTCTTCTGCGGTAAAAAGCGAAACCAACCGCGCCCTCAAGAGTCTTTCCGACTCGCTCAAGGGTAAGCAGGGCCGCTTCCGCCAGAACCTTCTCGGTAAGCGTGTGGACTACTCCGCACGTTCGGTTATCGTCGTTGGTCCCGAGCTGAATATGCACGAGTGCGGTCTGCCCAAGTTCATGGCAGCCGAACTCTACAAACCGTTCATCATCCGCAAGCTCATCGAGCGCGGCATCGTGAAGACCGTCAAGAGTGCCAAGAAGATTGTGGACCGCAAGGATCCCGTCATCTGGGACATTCTCGAGAACGTAATGAAGGGACATCCCGTGCTCCTCAACCGTGCACCTACCCTTCACCGTCTCGGTATCCAGGCATTCCAGCCCCGCATGATCGAGGGTAAGGCCATCCAGCTGCATCCTCTCGCATGTACCGCGTTCAACGCCGACTTCGATGGTGACCAGATGGCAGTCCATCTGCCTCTCGGCAACGCTGCCATCATGGAGGCCCAGCTTCTCATGCTCGGTTCCCAGAACATCCTCAACCCTGCCAACGGCGCGCCTATCACCGTGCCTTCACAGGATATGGTGCTCGGACTGTACTACATCACCAAGATACGTCCGGGTGCAAAGGGAGAGGGCATGTCCTTCTACTCAGACGAGGAAGTCATCGTGGCCTACAACGAGAAGGCTGTCGATATGCACGCTAAGGTCAATGTCCGCATCCCTGCTGACAAGCAGGACCCTTCAAAGGGCACACAGATGGTGGAGAAAGTCGG
>JAZLKT010000066.1:0-12929 GCA_045597785.1 Candidatus Cryptobacteroides sp. | reverse complement strand
CGCCCATGATAACGCAAGGCCACCAAACGTTGGCAACTTTCTGCGTCGGGAAGCGGAACACTGCAGGTGCGGCATAGAGATAGCCTTCCCATTCGAAGAGCCCGTTGCCAGTCTTCTCGAAAGCCTCCATCGCGTCAAGCGACCAGCCAGTGGCTGTAGCATCTCCAAGGATGTACAATTCCTGGAAACTGGTATACGAGGTCTCAACTTTCTCTATCGAATATGTCATATTGACAACATTGACAGTGATGTGCCATACGCCCTCTTCAGAGACTGTGAAATACCTATTGACAGATCCGTCATTGTCCACTGCAACGGTGCCTTCGGTTTCGCCCATAATGATGCAAGGCCACCAAACGTTGGCAACTTTCTGCATCGGGAACCGGAACTGACCGGTTGATACGAGATGACCTTCCCACTCGAATACGCCGTTCCCCTTGTTTTCGAACGCATCCATAGCCTCCAGGCTCCAGCCTGTATCGCAAGCGTCACCGAGGATATAAAGTTCGGCTATTCCTCCGGGGACATATTCACCCACATATGTGATAGTGTATGTCATTGACCAAGTGTCGACAGTGACGCGCCATACACCGTCGGAAGTGATTGTGAACGGGTTATTGTCGGCATCGCTATTGCCGATTAAGACAGTTCCTTCATCCGCGCCCTTGACGAGGCAAGGCCACCATGTGTTCGCCACCTTCTGGAGAGGGAGACGGAACGACCCGGTCGGTGAAAGGTGTCCTTCCCATTCGAACACACCGTTACCCTTGTTCTCAAACACCGGCATTGCAGGAATATTCCAACCCGCATCACAGGCGTCTCCAAGGACGTAGAGCTCCTTAATGAAACTGAGGCCGGCAACAGTGCCGAGTTCCTTAATGGTGCCAGCACTGAAAACTTTTGAGAGGGTTGTTGACTTGACTGCAACAAAACCGTCCGAGTCAACGAAACGGATGATAATATCTTTGGACGTAATCGGGGCTATCGAAAAATAGACATCACCGTCAAGGTTGCTTGAAGAAGAGACTTCGACAATGTTCGAGGTTGCGGAGTATATTTCACCTGTTTCCGCATTCACCGTAACGTCACCTGCCACATTTTCCCCGAATTCAATGCTTATCTTCCTTATCCCGTCCGATCCGTTGACGGTCATCTTTACGATAGATGAGGCATTGAGAAAATGGAAATTATTCTCGCTGACAGCTGTACCAACCGACAGGGCATTGGATATGGTTCCGTCCTGGCTAGCTGGAATGGATGTGGAAATAATGCCATCTTCACAGGTGGCAGCGGAAGATGCCGGGTATAACGCATATGTCAAAGTCCCGGTTGTCTGCTCCTGGCTGCTGAATTCGGCAATCACTGTTCCGCCGCTTTCTGTCCGGAATGAATACTTGTCTCCTGACTCGTTGAAGACACTGAGTTCATCGCCGGCACTCCACAAATAAACCCCGTCATTATCCAGTTCGGTTTTTGTTTTCGCAGCAGTTGCAGTGATTGTAGTAGTTTTCAAAGAGGTGGGCGAAACCTTCACCTCTTGGTCAGAACATGAAACCGCCATGACTGAGGAAGCGGCCACAAGGATTATTATATTCTTTTTCATAATATCACAAAAATTTCATCTTCTTCTGTTTCCCATTTTGGAAGCGCATTCTCTTGAGAAGTAACGCAAATCGCGGCTATTGCTGGGAAAGCAACAACAACAAAAGCCGGAGCGGTATAATTATCTTTCATGCTCATTATTAATAACTGTTAATGTAATTCATATGTATAAACATAGTTAAGTCGGGCAAATGTAATAAAAAAATAATGACTTACAAGTATATAACGCAAATTATTTAGCTATCTCCGCAATCTCTACCGATTTTTTCAAATTATTATGTTCATACATTAATCCGGCTTGACAAATCGGAATCAACGTGTCAAAAATGAATTTATTTTGCCCTTTTATTGCTACTTTTGTGGATGTATGCAGGATTATATGTTCCCTACCTCCGTCAAGGAAGTCCAGAAACTGGGCTGGGACTATATAGATATCATTATTTTCACGGGTGATGCCTTTATCGATCATCCCAGTTTCGGCACGGCATGCATCGCCCGCTATCTTCAGAAATACGGTTACAGAGTGGCGGTGGTTCCCCAGCCGAACTGGAGAGACGACCTGCGCGACTTCCGCAAGCTCGGAGCGCCGCGGCTCTATTTTGCCGCGAACAGCGGGGCCATGGACTCGATGGTCAATCACTATACTGCCGCGAAACGTCTGAGGCACGATGACGCCTACACGCCCGAAGGCAAGGCCGGCGCCAGGCCCGACCGCGCAGTAACCGTTTACAGCCGCATCATCAAGCAGCTGTACCCCGACGTTCCGCTTGTAATAGGCGGTGTCGAGGCTTCGCTCAGACGTCTTGGCCACTACGACTACTGGGACGACTGCCTTAAACCATCCATTCTTGTGGACAGCGGCGCCGACTATCTCTGCTACGGAATGGGCGAAAAGCCGATGCTTGAACTCACACGCGCCATCGAAAAAGGATGGTCACGTCATCAGGCCGAAAAGATACCGCAACTGGCATTCCTGCGCGACGGCCGGCTCCCCGACTGCTCAGAAGACACTCTCGTTCTCCATTCCTTCGAAAAGTGCCTTGCGGACAAGCGCTGCTTTGCCGAGAACTTCCACAAAATCGAGACGAACGCCAATCTTCTGCACGCCGCCACGATTATCGAACCTTGCGGCAAGGGCTACGTTCAGGTCAATCCGCCCTGTCCGCCTGCCACCACGCAGGAGATGGACTCATTCTGGGATCTGCCCTTCACCAAACTGCCGCACCCGCGCTACGAAGGCAAACGCATCCCCGCCTACGATATGATCAAAGACAGCATCATCACCCACCGCGGGTGCTTCGGAGGCTGCAATTTCTGCACAATCGCCGCCCATCAGGGCAAATTCATACAAAGCCGGAGCGAGGAGTCGATCCTTCGTGAAGTGCGTGCACTGGCCGCGATGCCTCAGTTCCACGGCAACATCTCCGACCTCGGAGCGCCGACCGCCAATATGTACGGAATGAAGGGTCGCAATGAGTCTCTCTGCGCCAAATGCCGGAGGCGTTCCTGCCTTTTCCCCGCCGCCTGCCCTAACCTTGACCGTTCGCACGAGCGCGTGCTCGAACTCTACCGGAAGGTCGATGCGGTCAAGGGCATCCGCCACTCCTACATAGGCAGCGGCGTGCGCTATGATCTCTTCCTCACCCCGGACGGCTTTGTCGATGAGAGCGGAAGAGAATATCTGCGCGAACTCATCCTCCGGCACACATCCGGCCGTCTGAAGGTTGCGCCTGAGCACACCGAGGAGCGCGTTCTTTCATATATGGGCAAGCCTTCGTTCAAGTACTTCGAGCGCCTCAGGCACGAGTTCGATGCCATCTGCCGGCAGGAAGGGATGCGCACCGGCATTGTACCCTACTTCATTTCTTCGCACCCCGGCTGCACGATGCGCGATATGGAAAACCTCTCCCGGCATCCGGCCCTCAGCGGAATATGGATGGACCAGGTGCAGGATTTCACACCCACGCCAATGACAACGTCGTCGGTAATGTACTGGACCGGGCTCGACCCGCGCACGCTCAAACCCGTATTCGTCGAGCGCGACCCGGAGCGCAAGAGAGCGCAGAAAGACCGGTTCTTCAAAAAATAGCTTTTCTATGAAGAGATTTGCCTTCTTACGCTTCGCGCTGGCCGCGGCGCTGGTTTTAGGGCTCAACGGCTTCACTGACGGCGAGGCGGATGTGATTGCAGGAGGGCAGGCTTCTGACGGCCGGTAGGCGAATTCCAATCACACGAAAAATGGCAAAGTGTATTCTTCCAATAGACTCGGTAGAGACTATGTCGGCGGCCATCAGGCAGGTCGGCATCATTCCTTTCACACGCAGCGGTGTGCCAGGCTGGTCAATTGAAGAGCTGACCGCCCCCGGGTGCTGGTTTATGGACGAGGATGCCGAAGGTGTCCTGGGGCCCTGGGACTGGAAGATAGAGGTAATTGCAGAGGGCGACATCGCCTACGGCAAATTTATCCGCAACAAGGCTGCCTTCGCCACAGCCGAGTGGTACAGGCATCTTATGAACTGGCGCCGCAGCCAGGCAAAATACCGCATTGCGCTTGGAGAGCCCTATCCGGGGAACACGCAGATGGATCAGCTTTACAAGTTGTTCTCTCCCACTCTTCTTTCGGCCATTAAAGAAATGGGCTGCGTGGAAGGAAGCGATATTCGGAAGATAATGACCGAGCGCAGCACAAAGGAGCAGCGGTCACGCATCAAAGGCAGTTTGGAAAAATATCTCCTTCCCGAAGTCAAACGCACCGCTGCCGACTATCTCAATCAGTATCTTGAGATGGGCACCTGGACCGTTGTCGGCGAGTTCCGCCGGGTCTATCGCGGAGCCAACCTCGAGTACAAGGGCTGGCAGCGATCTTCGATCACTACCCCTGAGAACCTGTTTGACATTGCGAAAGAATCTCAGGGAGTTTTCCCCGGCGCTCAGCCAGTCGGCCATAGCGCCGCCGCGGCAGTACACCCCACCTCCAGCCCCGAAGGGCCCGCAACGGGCAATCTTACAGCAGGGCACGCAACGGGCAATCTTGCTGAGGACAATCTTACAGCAGGACCAGCAACAGGCAATCTTGCTGAAGGCAATCTTACAGCAGGACCAGCAACGGGCAATCTTGCTGAACGCGGCCCGGCGGCAACACCTGTATCACACGGCTTAGCAGCGAGTCCCTCCGCAAAGTCCACCCCCTTCTGGGCCAGATTCTTCGACGATACCACAGACCTCACGATGCCGGACTGCACTCCCGAAGAATCGCGAGACGCTCTTATCGACAAAATCCTCGAATCCTTCCCCACCGCCGACAGGTCCGAACTCCTGAAGTTTATCTGACCTCATCCCCAGAGGAGGATCGTGCCGGAAAATCTTGCAAGACACCACAGAGTATTTCTGCGTTAAGCCCATTAGCGGTAAAACTCAAGGATACCACCTTCCTTGATTTCAGGCTTTTTCAAGGAAGGTCCCCCTGCGGAA
The DNA here is from genome assembly GCA_045597785.1 of Candidatus Cryptobacteroides sp. Lineage (GTDB taxonomy): Bacteria > Bacteroidota > Bacteroidia > Bacteroidales > UBA932 > Cryptobacteroides. The sequence goes on along the minus strand of JAZLKT010000066.1, from coordinate 7,856 downwards.
GCTACCACTCGTTAGCTAAAAGGTGGAGTTTTCCGACTTTTGGCCCCTTTCTCGGAAAACTCGAGGGCGGCAATGCGGAGTTTTCCGATTTTCGGCCCATTTTCCGGAAAACGCAAGGCAGGTGATGTGGAGTTTTCCGACTTTTGGCTTCTTTCTCGGAAAACTCGGGGGCGGCAATGCGGAGTTTTCCGACTTTTGGCTTCTTTTCCGGAAAACTCAAGGGCGGCAATGCGGAGTTTTCCGACTTTCGGCCCCTTTTTCGGAAAACTCGGTAGCTGAAGGGCGAAATGCCGGAAATGTGCAGTATATTTGCAACGGGTTATGGTGAACCGCTGCCGTTTTGCCGGACGATTTTCGGTTTTGTATCGTCAAAGCCATTGCAGAGACGCTTGCTTAATTGATGCATTCTCGCAGAATCGAGGTCCGGACGCGACGGAGGGTTTGAAAAGGGAATCCGGTGCAATGCCGGAACTGTGCCCGCAGCTGTATGTCCATGCAGAATAAGCTGAACCTGCATCCCTGTGAATAACAATTCGCAGAGAGACATTCCCGCGAAGGAAAAATCGCGAAGGGAGGAATTCCCCACGAGTATAATCTCGCAGAGAGACATTCCCGCGAAGGAAAAATCGCGAAGGGAGAGATTCCCCACGAGGGAAATAATCGCAGAGGGAGGCAGATTTGCAAAGAAGGCCGCACAATCAGAAGTCATTGTCCAAAAGGTAGATGGATCGGCATTTCCAGTCAATGCGTCATCGCGGAGACGATTACCTAGGACGAGAAGGCGTGCGGTCGGGACGAGTCAGAAGACCTGCCATAATCAAAGTTTAATCACAGGCACCCGGGGTTAGGTTCCAGATAAACGCGACAAATGTTTTATTCTGCAATTTCCATTGTGGCGGGACTGCTTCTGGCAGAGGTCCCGGGTTCGCTTGAGGTCGAATCACTTCTGGCAGAAGCGACGGATCAGTTTGAGGTCGGGCTGCTTCTGGCAGAGGTCCCTGATTCTCTCGCGGCGGCAACCATCGTTGCCGACCGTGGCATTGTTGTGTCTAGGGCAGACACCGTACAAATCGACAACACAACTACGTTTTCCGATGCCTTTTCAGGCATTCCGGGAATGTACGTATCGGACAATGGCGGAGCCGGAGGCCTGAAAACCGTAAGTCTGAGGGGTATGGGCAGCGCACACACGGCAATCTATATAGACGGAGTAAGGGTCAGCAACGTGCAAAGCGGCCAGGCCGACCTTGGGATGCCGGATATGGGAAGTTTCAGCGCAGCGGTGATAGACTATGCCCAGAACAGCCTCTCGTTCATTACCGCTAGGCCGGTGTTCGAAGACAGGAATACAGCAGGATTCATCAAAGTACATGGCGGATCCTTCGGCACTTGCGAGAGCTCGGGACGTCTCGATTGGAAGGTTACCGACAATGTATGCCTTTCGGCGACGGCTTCCTATCTTGCAAGTGACGGAAACTTCCCTTTGGGTGACGGCAGTACCAGAGCGAACAATGACATCCGACAGGGGCGCGCAGGGATTGATGCCTGGGGCCTCGTCCGGGGAGGCGACTGGCATCTCAAAGGATATTTCAATAGCAGCGATCGCGGCACCCCCGGATCGATGGACTGGCCGTCAAGCGACAGGCAGACCGACCGAAACACCTTCGTACAAGGAGTCCTGCGGCGGCAATTCTCTCCATCTTATTTGCTCAATCTCAGCGCAAAAGCCTCATACGATTATCTCCTGTATTCGAGTGAATACTCAGACAGCCGGTATATCCAGAAGGAAACCCAGATAAACAGTTCGCACACATTCAGCATCAAAAGGTGGTTCGACACATCTTTCTGCGCTGATATGATATGGGATGCACTCGATGACCGCTCGCGCACTTCCCTGTTTTCAAGCCTCTGTGCCCGTTTCCATCCACAGCGTTTCAAAGCCGACCTTGCGCTTGAATACTCCGGCACATTCGACGAAGGTGGCAGAAAGCGCAACGTCATCTCGCCATCAGCGGATATGCGCTGGAATGTCACAGACAATCTGGATTTGCTTGCCTTCGCGCGAAGATCTTACCGGACACCGACTTTCAACGAACTGTATTATCCCGGTTTCGGCAATCCGGAGCTCAGGCCCGAAGACGCCTGGCTTTCCGACATCGGAATGGAATACAACTGCCGGAGCACAGGGGGATGGCGTATCCAAGCCAAGGCTGACGCCTTTTTCAATTACCTGAAGGACAAGATAATATCCGCACCGACTGAATCGGACCCGAATATCTGGCTGCCTTACAATATCGGAGCCGTGCAGGTAAAGGGAATAGATTCAAAAGTTTCCTTCGACCACGCCGGCAGGTCATCCAAGGCCGGAATCAGTGCCCAATACTCTTTTCAGGATGCCATAGACAAAACTCCGGGTGCATATTCATATGCCCATCAGGTTCCCTACATATCAAGACACACGCTTGGCATCTGCGCGAGCGCTTCGTGCCATGGTTGGAACGGCAATCTTGCCTGGAACCGGCGTGCCGGACGCTACGATTCGGCCGGGCAAATGCCCGATTACAGCACACTTGATCTGACCCTGGGGAAAGACATCCATCTGCCTGAAGGCCTTGAAGTGGATCTGAGACTATATGCACGAAATCTTTGCGATTGCCGTTATTGTCTTGTAAGCGGGTACCCTATGCCCGGACGTTCTTTCTCTGCCGAAATCAAATTCAAATTCTAGATTATGCTCAACATTCTATACGTTATTCTCTGCGGTATCGCCCTGCCAGTAGGCGGGGTGCAGATGCAGTACCTCTGGCGCAACCAGCTCGGAGACATCTATTCGCTCGGCCTTGGCAGCGCCGCCTGCCTCGGCGCCGCACTCGCCACAATGACGGGCTGGTGCCCTCTTTCGGCCGGGGCATTCATCTGCCAAGGCATCTGCGCCGTGGTTGTCGCACTTGTAGCACTGCGGCTCAGCACTTCCAGACTCATAGCCTTCGGCATCCTGTTCGGCACTTTCATCGGCTCTCTGGGGACGATAGTCGTCACCAACGCCCCGACGGGCGAACTGCTCAAGCAATACTACCTCTGGGGAGCGGCGAACTTCAAGCTGGAAGGCGTGACCACCGTCGATATATGCATCAGCCTTGCACTGTTCGCTGCCGGAATCGCCGCCGCACTTCTCTCCGCCGGCCCGCTCACCCGTCATTACAAAGGCGAGACAGAACTCCCGAACACGCGCAAAGCGCTAATACTCTTTATGATAAGCGTACTCGTAACAAGCGTGGTAAGCATCTGCGGAACTATAGGATTTGTCAGCCTGGGAGTTCCAAACCTTGTGCGCGCTCTCGTAAAGCCAGGCGACATACGTACCCAGTACGCCATAAGTTCCGCAATCGGCACAGCACTTCTGCTTATCACATACATTGTGGTGGAATACTGCAACTTCGGCATATATCTGCCCGTCAGCGCGACAATGGCCATACTGGCCCTGCCGCTCTGCATAATACTGTTCCGAGCTCAGGGGCAGAACGCCTGAAAAGAATTTGCTATCTTTGCTGTCGCAAAAAATACAAGAAATGAAAAAACTGATATTCCTCCTTTCGGCACTCGTATGCCTGAGTTCCTGCACTTTTGAATATTTCGACACCTTCGTAGAGTGGGGTTTCGCCCCCGATAAAAAGAGCGACATCGTAAACGGCCTTGAAACCCTGCTCCCTTCATCGCAGGAAATATTCACGGCATTCGACGACGCATTCTACGGCGAATACGACGACCTCGGCCTCGCGCACGAAGCACTGATGAGAACACAGCAAGGCCATGCCGCTGCCGAGAAAAATGCTGTCAGGACAGCCAAGAAGGCCCATTCCGCAATCAGGCAGGACCTTGTCTGCCCGGTCGACTACATATTCGTTGTACGCATCAAATACAACTCCGACAGTTACGAAACCGTCTGGAGCCACGACTATAGGGCAAAGTAATTATGGTAAAGCACATCATTCTCTGGAAGCTCAAGGAGGAACTCACCCCCGAGCAGAAAGCCACTATTATTGCCGGCATCAAGGAAGGGCTTGAAAGCCTGAAGGGCAAAGTGCCCGGACTGATTGACATCAAGGTCAACACCGAGCGCATTCTCCCCTCTTCGAACGCCGACCTTATGCTCGACGCCACCCTCGAAAGCCCCGAAGCGTTGAAAGGCTACGCCAAACATCCCGCCCACGTGGCCATAGCAGATACAAAAGTGCGGCCTTTTACAGCCGCACGCACTTGTCTGGATTTCGAAATCTGACCATCATTCCCCCTTCCTCTGCGCGAAGAAATGGTCCACAGGGCCGTGGCCGTGACCGATACGGTACCCGGCTCCGGACTCAATCGCGCCGGAGATATACTCCTTTGCGCGTCGCGCGCTTTCATCAAGGCCATAGCCCTGTGCAAGGAACGAGGCGAATGCCGACGATAGTGTGCAGCCGGTGCCGTGAGTGTTCGGGCTATCCACCCGGCGTGAGCGCAGTTCAACGAAATGCCCTTCCTCAGCGTTATAGAACCAGTCCGTCAGAGTTTCATCTTCCAGATGCCCGGCCTTCATCAGCACTGAAACCGGACGCTCCGATCTGGCACTGAGGCTCCGCGACAGCGACAGGGCCAGCGGTTGCAGATCGTCCTGACAGACCACCTTCCTGCCGCTCAGCACCTCAGCTTCGGGTATATTGGGAGTGATGACGCGCGCCCAGGGTGCGAGTTCTTCAGATAGCACGCGCACGGCCGGCACCTCGAGCAGATTGTCGCCAGAAGTCGCCACCATAACGGGGTCGAGCACAATGTTCCGCACATCGTGGGCGCGAAGCGACGAGGCAACGGCACGCACGACATCGGCAGAGCCGAGCATACCTATCTTCACCGCATCGGCGCCGATGTCTTCGAGAACGGCATCTATCTGTGCGATGACAATACGCGGTTCCATGCAGACGGCCTCGCGCACGCCGAGCGTGTTCTGAACAGTAACGGCCGTCACGGCACTGGCGGCATACGAGCCAGTCGCGCTGATGGCCTTGATATCGGCCTGCAGGCCGGCTCCACCACCGGAATCGCTTCCGGCTATTGTAAGTACTCTGGGATATGTCTTCATATTGCTAAAAATGCCTGTAACCTGTGAATGTGCGGCGCGTTCCACTCCATTTCAGACCGGGTTCAGCTGTAATTCGCCCGATGACGGTATGCGCCACCGGCAATGACTTCTCCGCCTCCGGGGCGACGGTGAACAGAAGTTCGTAATCTTCGCCACCACTTAGGGCACATTCAAGCAGATCGTGCCCACCGGCACCGCAGAAAAGCTCGAGTTCAGGTGAGACGGGCACACGGCGCGTGTCAACTTCCGCCCCGACTCCCGACTCTTCGAGAATGTGGCGAAGGTCCGACCCCACCCCGTCGGAGATGTCCATCGCAGCGTGCACCCCTTCTGCGGCAGCAAGAGCAAGGCCTTCCGCAATGCGCGGGCGCGGGCAGACGTGTTTTTGTATCAGAGTGCTGTAAACCTGGCCGTCAGGCCCTCCAAGCAGAGCCTTCAGCCCCGCGGCGCTGTCGCCCAGAGTTCCGGTAACGCAGATAAGGTCTCCCGGCCTGGCACCGGAGCGTTTGAGGCTGCGGCCTTCACAGGCACGTCCGAGCACAGTCACGCAGATGCATACCGGACCCTTCGACGAAGTCGTATCGCCTCCGAGGAGTGGAAAGCCGTACTCCTCTGAGATACTCCTGTACCCGTCCATAAAGCCTTCCACCCAGCCCTCGGGCAGGTCAGCGGGCAGCGAAAGGGCCAGAAAACTGCCAACAGGCTCCCCTCCCATCGCAGCGATGTCGCTGAAATTGACCGCAGCGGACTTCCAGCCGAGCTGGAACGGCGTGATGCGTTCGCGAAGAAAATGCACGCCCTCCATCAGCATATCGGTGCTGACAAGGGTTTCAAACCCCTCAGTCTGAGGCAGCAACGCGCAATCATCGCCTATCCCGAGCACGCCCAAAGGAGCCGGGAACATCTCTCTGATGGAAGATATCAGTTCGAATTCGCCCTTTTTCATAGCACGAGACTTTCTGCCGACGCGTAATCGTCGAATGAATATACGGAATCGATGAATGCCGGGACAAACGAACCCGGGCCCTGGCATAGCGCAGCGGCCTTTTCGCCGCAAAGCGACATAAGAGCCATAGCGTTCAGGGCTGCGCAGAAGCGGTCATCCTCCACGGCCAGGAAAGCCGCGATGAACGCAGATGCACAGCAGCCGGTAGCCGTGACGCACGCCATCAGAGGGCTTCCGCCACGCAGTTGCACGCCACGCACACCATCGGTGACAACGTCAACGGCTCCGCTCACGACAACTGTGCAGGCAAACCTGCGGGCAAGAGCGGCCGCGGCACTGGTGGCTTCGGTGCTCGGGATGCGCGAATCCAATCCGTGCGGAGCGGAATTCCCCTCCGGCTCGCAGGAAGGCCCGGTCGGGGTAAAAGCAGGTGATTTCTCCTCCGTGAGACCGCAAAAAACCGTTTCCGGGGTAAAAACAGGTGCTTTCTCCCCCGGGAGACCGCAAAAAGCCGTTTCCGGGGTAAAAACAGGTGCTTTCTCCCCGGGCTGAGCTGACCGCGCGGCGGATTTCGCGCTGTCAAGGCCGGCTTCGCGCCAAAGAGAGAGTATTTCCGAAGCGTTGCCGCGGATTACGGCGGGACCGAGTTCGGCCAGTGCAAGGGCGGCACGAGTGCGGAAACGGCTGAGCCCGGCGCCTACCGGATCGAGCACCCAGGGACGGCCGAGCGCCGCAGCTTGTCGGGCAGCGCAGAGCATAGCGTCCAGCTGAAGGCTCTCGATGCAGCCTATGTTGATTACAAGAGCCTGGCTGGACGAAACGAGTTCTTCCACCTCGGCAGGCTCGGAAGACATAATGGGCGATGCACCCAGCGCGAGCAGAGAGTTCGCGCAGAAGTTCATCGCCACATAATTGGTAATGTTGTGGATTACCGGAGAAGTCCGGCGTATCAGAAGCCGGTCTTCTGCAAAATTTGAAAATGCAGACATAAATAAATCCTTACGACGGTATTAACCGTATCAAGTTCAGCGGGTGTTTCTCAACAGGCGGTGCCTGTACCCCGTTATATATAATTACATCCTTTCCGGAAGCTCGATTCCGAGTATGCCCATAGCCTTGCGGAGCACCGCGGCTATGCAGCCGATGAGCCTGAGCCTGAGGGCAAGCACAGCGGCATCGGGTTCCTTGAGTATGGGAGTGTCGTGATAGTACTGGTTGAACTCCTTGGCAAGGTCGTACGCATAGTTGGCTATGAGCGCCGGGCTGAACGCTGCGGCAGCCTCAGAGACCTTCTGCGGGTACGAAGAGAGAATCTTGACAAGCCTTATCTCCTTGGCGCTCAGTTCGGCCTTGTCGGTGCAGCCCCCCTGTCCGGCCTCGGCGGCCTTGCGCAGAATGCTGCAGATGCGGGCGTGAGTGTACTGGATGAACGGGCCGGTATTGCCGTTGAAGTCGATCGACTCCTTCGGATTGAAGAGCATCTTCTTCTTGGGATCGACCTTGAGGATGAAGTACTTGAGCGCACCGAGCCCTATCATATGGTAGAGACGGTCCTTCTCCTCTTCCGAGAGTCCCTCGAGTTTGCCGGACTCCTCGCTTGTAGCCTTTGCCTCAGCGTACATCTTTTCGATGAGGTCGTCGGCATCGACCACCGTTCCCTCGCGGCTCTTCATCTTGCCTTCGGGCAGTTCGACCATTCCATAGCTGAGATGGAAAATCTGGTCGGCCCAGTCGAAGCCGAGCTTGCCAAGCACGAGCTTGAGCACCTGAAAATGGTAATTCTGCTCGTCACCT
>JAZLKT010000065.1:0-3261 GCA_045597785.1 Candidatus Cryptobacteroides sp. | reverse complement strand
CTTCGACAATCGTTCAACCAATGCCTCCGCTGAATCCTTCAACTCCAAGATCAAAAACTTCCGTGCTCAACTGAGAGGTGTATCTGATGTCAAATACTTCCTCTTCAGACTTCAGAACATCTATGCCTAAACACATAGTTTTCCCGATGGTCCGAGGTCCCTTTCAGCAAGTAAAGTATAGGGGAGTATAGTAAAAGAAATTACGCATAAATTTCGCGAGTTTTATGCGTAAGTGTCTTAAGTGACTGATTTTTCAGTCTGTTCCGTGGAGCATAGGAGATTCGAACTCCTGACCTCTTGCATGCCATGCAAGCGCTCTACCAGCTGAGCTAATACCCCATAGCGGATGCAAAGGTAACAATTATTTTGAAAATAAAAATAGGTATCTTTGCGACGGCAACTGCCCGCTAGTGCGGGCGTTACGTTTCCTTGCCAGAATTTATATGAAAATAGGGAACCTGGATCTTGGCGAAAAGCCGTTGCTGCTCGCACCTATGGAGGACGTCACTGACGCCTCCTTCCGCATTCTGTGCCGCGAGCAGGGTGCCGATATGGTCTATACCGAATTCATTCCCTCCGACGGGCTCATCCGCGACGCGTCCAGGGCGCTCGACAAAATGCGCACGCTCGAGCAGGAATCTCCTGTCGGAATCCAGATCTACGGGCACATTCCCGAATCAATGGTTGAAGCGGCACGGATGGCCGACAACGCCGCGGAGCTCGTAGGCGGACACGGCGCCGATGTCATCGATATCAATTTCGGCTGCCCCGTCACCAAAATCGCCGGCCGCGGCGCCGGAAGCGGAATGATGCGCGAGCCGGACAAGATGGTTGCCATAACCAAGGCGGTGGTCGAGGCTGTCGGCAAGCCGGTCACGGTCAAGACGCGCCTGGGATGGGATGACAATTCAAAGATAATTGTGGAACTGGCAGAACGCCTGCAGGATGTGGGCATCCAGGCCCTCACCATACACGGCCGCACCAGGTGCCAGATGTACCGCGGAGAGGCGGACTGGACTCTGATCGGCGAAGTGAAGAACAACCCCAGGATGCATATCCCCATCATAGGAAACGGAGACATCACCTCGGCCCAAAAAGCGAAGGAGGCCTTCGACCTTTACGGTGTGGATGCGATAATGATAGGCCGCGCAACCTTCGGCCATCCCTGGATCTTCCGCGAAATCAAGCATTATCTCTCAACAGGCGAAGAAATGCCCGACCTGAGCGTACGCGAAAAGGTTGAACTCGCAAAAAGGCAGCTCCAGCTCAGCCTCGACCTCAAAGGCGAACCGAGGGGCATCTACGAAATGCGCCGGCACCTGTCGTGCTATTTCAAGGGCCTGCCCGACTTCCGCGAAACGCGGATGAAGATGGTCACCACGCTCGATAGCGACGAACTGTTCGGCATTCTTGACTATATTTGCGAGCACTATGCTGTATGAAATGATTCTCAAAGCCCGCGACAGGGCTTATCGCAAAGGCCGCCGCAAGGTCTTCAGCCCGGCCGTGCCTACCGTTTGTGTCGGCAATATCACCGTCGGAGGCACGGGAAAAACCCCGCACACGGAGATGATTCTTCGCGAGCTGCTGGCCAGTCCCCTCTGGCAGGAGCGCAGCATAGCCGTCCTTTCGCGCGGATACAAGCGCAAGAGCAAGGGCTGGTACGAGGTTCAGACCGATTCCACCGCGGTCCTCGCAGGAGATGAGCCCCTGCAGATGAAACGGAATTTCCCGGGTGTGCGGGTAGCCGTGCACAAGAACCGTATCGAGGGGCTCGCAAAACTGACGGAACCCTCCGCCACGGAAGATACAGCAGCACAGTCCGGAGCACTGAAGCCAGAACCCGCACAGGCGAGCCCCGCAGACATAATCATCCTGGATGACGCATTCCAGTATCGCCGCCTCAAAGCCGGTCTTTCAGTAGTGCTGGTCGATTACAACCGCCCCACAAGCAACGACACGCTGCTCCCGTTCGGACGTCTTCGCGACCTTCCCGAAAGGCTGTTCGACGCCGATATCGTCATCGTTACCAAGTGCCCGGACCTTTATCCCGGGCAGAAGAGTGATTTCGCGCTGAAACTTGGCTTCACGGCTTATGACGCCGATTCCCTTACCGGCATCTGCCCCGACGGCCGCGCGATCCCGGTTCTTTTCAGCAGCCTGGAGTACGGCCATCCGAAACCCGTCTTCCCCGAAGGGGACGCGCACTACAATTACTCGCCCGATATGCTTGTCGTCAGCGGAATTGCGAACCCGGAACCGCTGCGGCGCTATGTCGGCGACGCCCATAGGGTTGACGCGAGCGTGAAGTTCCCCGACCATCACGCTTTTTCGAGAAAAGATATCCGCAAGATAGAAAAACTGTTGCGCCGCTTCCCAACAGCCGGGGTCATCACGACACAAAAGGACGCGCAGCGCTTCGAGGGCTGCCGCCACGCAAGTGACGCACTGAAAAGGCGTCTTTTCTATCTGCCAATCGAGGTGAAATTCCTCTCCGAAGAGGAGCGGGCACTATTCGTCGAGCGGCTCGAGAGCCTGGGTCAGGCGCGTGTCCAGACGGACGATCTCACGCGTTAACCCCTCCATTTCATACCCCGTGAGCGTGCGCGTGAAGGTCACGCTGTCTTCGAGCATACGCGTCAGGCGCGCATAAAGCGAAGCCTTCCGCCAAACCATATCCTCGCCATCCTCCTTTACAAGGACATACCCCGCCGCCTTCATACACTTATCGATGGTCGGCCGGGCATCTGCAGCCGGGCCATCGAAGACTATGTGGCGCTTGCCGTAGCCGAAACGCGGATAGCTCGCAGCGAATACAAGAAGGATGAGAGCCATCTGCCAGAGCGAATCATAGCCGTTCACGAAAAGACCCTTGAGCGTGGATTCCCCGTTCAGTTTGAGGAGGAAGATAATCGCAATCACCAGCACCAGAATGAGGCACAGGTAAAGATAATATTTGAGTGCGCGGACGAGATATTTCATAAAGCATTTAATTCCTCTTCTCGCAAGCCCGTTGCTTTGCTTATGATATCAATGTCCACGCCAAGGGCCTTGAGGTTCCTGGCGTCTTCGATTTTTGCCTCGGCTTTTCCTTCGGCTTTTCCTTTGGCCTCTCCTTCGGCCCTGGCCTCGAGTTTTTCATCTTCGAGGGTGTTCATCCATTGAATCTCGTCCTGTTCTGACATAAGATAGTTCTCCTTTTCTTTTGGCGACAAACGCCCGAACTCCGCGGCCTCGCACAATTCCGAGAGGATGTCGTTT
>JAZLKT010000064.1:0-50609 GCA_045597785.1 Candidatus Cryptobacteroides sp. | reverse complement strand
TATGCTTCGTATGATTGGTTACGGTGAAAACATCGGGTCCGGTTTCCCTCAGATACTGAACGCGTGGAAACTTGCCGGATGGAAAGAGCCAGTGCTTGAGGATAGATGGGATGTGCAGGAAGTGCAGTTGACGATGTTTGTCACCAGGAAGAATGTCGCAGAAAATGTCGCACATGAACTAACTGAACGTCAACAAAATATCCTTGATATTATCAAAGAGAATGTCGCAGTAAATGTCGCAGTAAACACTAAGTATCTTTCAGAAGAATTGGGCGTTAATAGAAAAACAATTCAACGAGACCTTGTATCCTTGCAGGCATTGAATCTAGTAAAATGGATTGGCACAGATAAAGATGGATATTGGGAGCTCGCTTAACTGCAAGAATAACCTATGCCGCAACCTATCATAGAAGTATTATGTATGCTGGCCTTTTTCGGGCTGGTTTACCTGATTGTCATTTTCTGCGTGTGTAGGGAGATGACAGCCAGCCTTTATGAAAAAGGATATTTGATACGGGAGAACGGAAAACGGAATGGCAATTGGAAAATTTTGTTCCCAAATCCACCCTTGACAACATAGATGGGAACACCTAATCCCAAAGAATCGGGAACAAATTGGGAACAAGAAAAATAAAAACCGCATCCTAGCTATCTAGAATGCGGTTTTATCGTGACTCCTACAGGACTCAAACCTGTAACCTTTTGATCCGTAGTCAAATGCTCTATTCAATTGAGCTAAGGAGCCAGGGACGGTATCGCTACCGTATTACTCTGCCTTGATGTCAAGCTTCTTCTCGCGGATGCGGGCCTTCTTGCCGGCAAGCTTGCGGAGGTAGAAGATGCGAGCCCTGCGGACTTTGCCGACCTTGTTGAGCTCGATGCTGTCGATGAAGGGTGACTCGAAGGGGAAAATTCTTTCAACGCCTACGCCGCCGGAAATCTTGCGGACGGTGAAGGTCTTTGTGAAGGGGTTCGATCCGCTGAGCTGGATAACGACGCCCTTGAACTTCTGAAGACGGTCCTTGTCTCCTTCCTTGATACGGTATGTAACGGTGATGGTATCACCGGCCTTGAACTCCGGGTAGGAAGCGGTTTTGTTCTGTGAGAAGGACTCTTCTACTAATTTGATGTAATCCATAACTTTTTTCTAAAAAATCGCAGCGTCATCAAACCGTTTGAAGAGAGGCTGCCCGTTTTGGGACTGCAAAGATATTAATCTTTTCTTAATCCGCAAAAGTTTTTTCACTAAAAATATTTGCTTTCTCTTTCAAAAAGCGATTCGTCCTCACGCGAAGGGTTCGGCTCGAAGCCTTTGTCCTGAGCCGCTAGCTCGGCAAGGGCCCGACGGGTCTTCCGATCAAGCTTGCGGGGCGTCCAGACAAGCACTTTTACATAGAAGTCTCCCCTATTGTAACCGTTCACGTCGGGAAGGCCGCGGCCACGTAGTTTGATAATTGTGCCGCTCTGTGTCCCGGGCTCGACATCCACACCGAGATCACCGCCCAGGTACGGAACCTGCAGACGGCAGCCTTCGATGGCTTCCATCATGCTAATCGGTTTGACACAGAAGAGGTTGAGACCATCCCTCTTGAGCGAGGCGTGCTCCAGCTCTTCGATGACGATCAGAAGATCGCCGTTCGCGCCGCCGCGGGGGGCACTGTGGCCTTCGCCGCTGACGCTTATCTGCATACCGTTCTCGACGCCTGCGGGGATGTGCACCTTCACGGTCTGACGCACCTTCACAAGGCCGCTTCCGCCGCAGTGGCGGCAGGGGTTGGCGACTATCTTGCCTTCTCCATGGCACTGGGGGCACACCGAATATGACATCGTGCGGCCGAAGATGCTGTTGGACATATGTTGAACCTGGCCCGAGCCCCCGCAGGTGGGACAGGTCTTGATATCCGACGAATTGCGCGTTCCGCGGCCGTTACACTCCGGACAGGGACGGTTTCGCTCGAGCGAGACTTCCTTGTCGCAACCGTTGGCAATCTCTTCGAGAGTGAGTTTTACGCGTGTGCGTATGTCGCGTCCGCGCGCGGCACCACGACTCTGACGGCCACCGCCGAAACCCCCGAAGCCACCGAAGCCGCTTCCACCGCCGAAGCCGCCGAAACCTCCGAAGAGATTCTTCAGAAGCTCGTCAAGTCCCATTCCCTCGAAACCGCCGAAGCCACCGAAACCACCGGCCCCGCCGGCAGCACCGTCAACGCCCGCAAAACCGAATTGGTCGTAACGCTGGCGTTTCTCACTGTCGCTGAGCACACTGTAGGCCTCACTGGCCTCCTTGAATTTTTCCTCGGCAGTCTTCTTCTCTGCGTCGGTACCGCTTACCCAGCGGTCGGGATGCCATTTGAGGGCAGCCTTGCGATAAGCTTGCTTGATATCGTCTTCCGAGCAGCCCTTCTGCAGGCCGAGCACCTCGTAGTAATCTCTTTTCTGTGCCATAATGGATTATGCTCCTACAACAACCTTTGCATAGCGGATAACCTTACCGGCAAGCATATAGCCCGTCTGCACCACGTCGATGACGCAGCCCTTCTGCCCTTCGGTCGGTGCCGGAAACTGGGTCACGGCCTCGTGGAAGTCGGTGTCGAACTTCGAGCCCTGAGCCTCAATCACCTCGAGCCCGCAGGTCTTGAGGTAAGTCATCAGTTTGGAATAAATAAGCCTCGTTCCCTCTTTTGCCGCCTCGTCAGCACTGCTCTCGAGCAGTTTGAGCGCACGCTCGCAATCGTCCAGTACGGGGAGAAGCCCCTTGATGGTAGATGCCGCCGCCGTAGAGACAAGAGTCATCTTCTCTTCGGCGCTGCGGCGGCGGAAGGTTTCGAACTCCGCCATAAGCCGCAGATAGTCATCGTGCTCTCTGGACAATTTGTCAGTAAGCTCGGCTATCTTCTTTATGTTTTCGTCAGCCTTAGGCGCCTTTGGTGCCTTGGGCTCCTTCTTTTCCTGTGTCTGAGGCGCTTTCTGCGTCTTTTCTTCGTTCTTTTCGTTTGCCATAACAGCCGTATTTGCTCAAAAAATCTGCCAGCAGAAACCTGCTGACAGAATGTCCTACTTAAAGAATTTGTCCACCTTGCCGGCGTTGCTCGGCAAAGCGAATACCGCCACCCTGTCTCCGGGCCTGATGACGGTATCTCCTACCGCTATGAAGGCATCGCCGTCCCTCATCACACCGCCGATAACAGCTCCTTCCGGGAATTTTATATCCTTGAGCGCGCCCTTGGTAACGGCACTGCCCTCCGACACGGTGTATTCCATAACCTCGGCATCGGTGCCGCTCATATAGCGCACGAAACGGGTTTTATCGCTGAGGGTAAACTTGAATATCCTGCCCGCAGTGATGAGTTTCTTATTTATCACGTTATCCACGCCCATCTCCTCGGCCAGTTTGACATACTCGATGTTCTCCACTTCGGCGATAGTCTTCTGCACACCGAGCTTTTTGGCGGCCACGCACGAAAGGATATTTGCTTCGTCATTGCCTGTCAGCGCTACGAACGCATCGAAATCGTTGATGGACTCCTCGGCCAGGAAGTCAGGGTTGCGCCCGTCACCACTTATGATCTGCACTTCATCGGGCAGGGTTTCGGTAAGGGCAATGCAGCGCTCACGGTCTTTTTCGACCACCTTGACGCTGTCGAACTTCGACGCGAGTTTCCCTGCGGCCATAGCTCCTATCGAGCCGCCGCCGACAATCATAATGGATGAGATATCGGTTCCGTGCACGCCCAGCAGAGCTGTTATGCTGTCCGCCGCTTCACGCCTGCAGATTATATAGACAAGATCGCCGTAACGCAGTTTGCTGTCGAAACGTGGTATGATGGTGTCGCCGTCGCGCGCAATGGCAATCACACGGAATTGTCCGGCCGTGTCGGATGGAATCCCCCGCACGAAATCAACCAGGATCATATCAAGCGCCGGAGAATCTTCTCCCAGGCGGAATGCAGCCACCTGCAGTTTCCCTTCGGCAAAGTCCATCGTATCGGTGCTTGCACTGTGGCGCAGGATATCGACGATTTCGTCAGCAGCTATCTTTTCAGGGCAGAAGGCCATATCCACGCCAAGTTCGGCGAGCAGAGCACGGTTCGCAGGGAGGAGGAATTCCACGTCACGAATGCGCGCAAGGCACTTTTTCGCACCTAATTTTTTGGCAATTTCGGCAGCGAGCACATTCACCTCGGGCGCAACATAGGGCACAACGGCAATGAAAAGATCGGCTTTGTCGATACGCGCACCGCGCAAAGTCTCCACACTTGCGGGGTCGCCCTGAATGACTTCAACGTCAAGCGAGCCGGAAATGGCGGCCAAACGTTCGGAGTCGAAATCAATGACCGTCACCTCGCTGCCTTCGCGACGAAGGAGTTTGGCCAGATGCGAGCCTACCTCCCCGGCTCCGTCAATTACTATTCTCATTTTCTTCCAGTTTCAGTCTGTAATACTCAGCGTGGGCATCACGCACCGCACGGGCTTCCGCCCAGCGCGCCGTGATAAAGTATGCAAACATAATCAAATTATCGAACATAATACGCGTCCGTATGCGGATACGAGCCCTTCGAAGGCCAATCTCCGGCGGCAGATTCTTCGCAAGCATCAGCAGCGAATTGCGGAAATTCAGCTTCAGTTTGAAGGGGGAATTCTGCGGAAGAGTACCGCCTCCGATGTGATAGACCGTGCTCGACGGCACTACCACCACGTTGTAGCCGCTGCGGCGCGCACGCCAGCACCAGTCAATCTCCTCCATATGGGCGAAGAAACGGTCGTCAAGCCCTCCTATCGCATTCCAGACGCTCGAGCGCACGCAGAGGCAAGCTCCGCTGACCCATTTGACGGCCGCCGGGCCGCAATCGTACTGGGCGCGGTCGCGCGCAGTCCAGAAAAGAAAGCGTCCGCGGCAATACGGATAGCCGTGCCGGGTAAGTTTTCCTCCGGCCGCGCCGGCATATTCGAAGCGGTCCGAGCGCACCCACTCGCCGCGCTCAGGGCCCTGCTTCAACGCGTGAAGCTTCGGGCCGCAGGCCGCGCACTCAGGATGCGAATCCATATACTCGACCAGCGGAGAGAGCCAGCCATCCGGCACATCTATGTCGGAATTGATGAGCACCACGTACTCGGGTGCGTCCGCCTCGCAGAGAAGAAGGTTTATCGCCCTGTCGTAGCCTCCGGTAAAACCGAAATTACCCCCAAGCGGAATGGTGCGCACAGACGGGAAGCGCTCCGCGAGCATAGCCAGCGAACCGTCCGTAGAGCCGCTGTCTGCAACCACAAGAGCGGCGTCCTGCGGAAGACTTGCAAGAAGCCCCGGGACAAACCGCTCAAGATAGAATGCAGTGTTCCAGTTCAGTATTACTACCGCAATACGCACCGGACCCGACTATTTCTGGAACATATCCTTGATGCTGCCTATGCTGCTGAGCAGCGAACTTGCATCGTAAGGCATATAGATCGTCTTGTTGTCCTTGCCGGTAACCATCTCCTTGAGAGCGGCGATGTACTTCTCGGCAATCATATAGTTTGCAGGCGAGATATCGGTCTGGCCGATGGCTGCGGTAACCTTGGCGATAGCCTCGGCTTCGGCCTTGGCGGCAACAATCTTGGCTTCGGCCTCACCCTGTGCCTTGAGAATCTTGGTCTGCTTATCGGCCTCGGCCTGGTTGATGCGTGAAGCCTTCTCACCCTCGGACTGGAGGATTGCGGCTTCCTTCTCACCCTGAGCGCGGAGGACCTTCGCACGCTTCTCGCGCTCGGCCTGCATCTGCTGCTCCATCGCCTCCTTCACCGATGTGGGAGGAGTGATATCCTGCACCTCAACGCGGTTGACCTTAACTCCCCACTTGTTGGTGGCATCGTCAAGGACATCGCGCAGCTTGCTGTTGATGGTATCGCGCGAAGTGAGGGTCTCGTCGAATTCAAGCTCGCCTATGACGTTACGCAGAGTGGTCTGGGTAAGTTTCTCGATGGCATCGGGCAGATTCGCAATCTCGTACATCGCCTTGATAGGGTCGAGAATCTGGTAGTAAAGGATAGCATTGATCTGGGTCATGACATTATCCTTGGTGATGACGCTCTGGGGAGGGAAATCGATGAGTTGCTCGCGCAGGTCGATTCTGTTAGAGAGTTTTGTGCGCACCTTTGCACGGCCGTCAAAGTCGGTGAACACGTGGCGGAAGTACATCTCACGCGGCTTGTCAAGGATGGGCCAGATGATGTTAACACCGGAAGGAAGGATCTTGTGGAACTTGCCGAGACGCTCGATTACCTGTGTCTCGCTCTGTGGCACGATGCGCAGACCGGCGACTACGAAAATGATGACAATCAGGACAATAATCCCGACGACAATGAATGTACCTGTCATAATGCTATGCTTTTTTAACTGTTATTATTATGCTGTCGCGTCCGGCAACCACGACCTTCGCGCCCTTTTCGATGACTGTGCCGTCTTCGCTGACGGCCTTCCAGTCGTCACCGTCGATGGCTACGCGGCCGCGGCCGGTCTCGGGATTGATTTCCTCGCTCACGCGGGCTTCCCGGCCGATAATCGCATCGCCGTTCGTGGCCGCACCGTCACCCTTCTTGTAAAAGAGTTTGACAATCAGAGGGCGTACCGTAACGAGGGCGATTATCGAAACTACCGCAAAAAGAATCAACTGCCACAGAAGAGGGGCGTTGAGTGCGGATGCGATTGCTGCTGCGATTGCGCCGAAGGAAAAACAGGCTACGGCAAAGCCGGATGTAAAGATTTCAAGAATAAAAAACAGGAGGGCGACTATCACCCAGATGTGCCATACTTCCATAAAGAATCAGAGTGTTGTTTTCACAAATATAGTCAATTATTCGAAAAGCGGAATGCGATGACGCATTCCGCTGAGTGATTGCAAAAATCCTGCCGGGAATTACCTTCTCGAGCGCGATTTCCCTCGGCGCGATTTTTTCGCGTTCGACTTGGAAACGAAGTATATTGCAAAGCCGGCCACAACGATTCCTATTATGACAAACGTAACGGGGCTTGTCTGCGAACCCTTGACATTCTGCCACATATCGAGGAGCTTTTCGGTGTCATCGCCCCAGTCGTGTTCAAGGGCGCAGCGCTCGACAACGGCCCTGTCGGGATACTGAACGGGATTGACACATACGCTCGACGCCTCCTCACCGAAGAAATAGGAAAGGTCGATGGGAGCGAAGGTGCTGTCAATCTGCGAGGCGAGGACCTCGGGAGCGGCGCAGGAAGCCACATAACCGGTCTCTTCCATATTGCGTATCGCAATATCGGGACGGCTCATGAAGTCTATGAAATAAGTGGCGGCTGTGATGTTCTGCGCATACTTGGGAATTACCCAGCCGTCAAACCACACGGTAGAGCCCTCTTCGGGGACGATGTAACCGAGATTGACACCGACGGACTCAGCCTCGTCCATGGCCCACATCGCATCACCGCTCCAGTTGAGCGACACGTAAGCGCGGTTCTTCGTCATCTGCTCCTTGCCCAGGTCTGCTTCAAATCCGCATATTCCGCCCTTGGCCTCCATGAGGAATGCCTTCACCGCCTCGAGAGACTCGTCGGAAGAATCGTGCATCAGGTCCTGGAGAGTAACGGTACCGTCCTTCAGTTCTTTCTGCTTGAGATAGATGAGGATAGGGCCATACACATCCCTGGGGGCGTCCTTCATCAGCACCTTTCCCGCATATTTGGGGTTCCTTACCACGTCCCAGGTAGAAGCATCTTCCTCAGGCACGAAGTCCTTGTTGTAAATGATTCCGGTCGTTCCCCACATAAATGCAACGGAATACTCGTTGGCGTCGATATCGGGGTTGATTTCGGAGAACATCTTCTGGATGTAAGGCGAACGGTACTTGTAAATGTAGTTTATGGAGTCTGGAATGGCACCGAAGTCAAGGGGAAGGAGAAGCCCGTTGTTGAGCATCCTCTCGATGATGTAATCGGACGGGCAGACAAGGTCATAGTCCTCGTGGCCTTTCTCAATCTTCGAGAGCATTGCCTCGTTCACGTCGAAAGTCATATAGATGACCTCGATCTCGTTTCCGGTCTGTTCCTTATACCACTGCTCGAAGTCGTCAATGACTCCTTCGGCCATATAGTCGGACCAGTTGTAAACCTTGAGAATGTCCTTCCTGTCCTTTGCAGAAAGGCTGATGGCGGCGGTCAGAGCCAGCACCACGGCTAAAATTTTGGTAAGATTCTTCATTGTTGTCTTTTTTTCTCGGCCTGCCTCGAAACGCGTATGCTGTAGGCAAGCAGGAAAATCAATATGATAAGAAAGATAATAGTCATAAGGGGCTTCAGCTCGGGGGTGAGTCCACCCTTGCGGGCATCGGCGTAAATGTATGTCGAAAGGGTGTCGAGCCCTATCGAGCCGGCCGTGAAGTAGGTCACGGCGAAATCGTCCAGGCTCAGGGTGAATGCCAGGATAAAGCCCGAAATCATTCCCGGACGGAGTTGGGGAATCAGCACCTTACGCAGTGCGTACATCGGACTTGCGCCAAGATCGAGTGCGGCTTCGTAAAGATTGGGGTTCATCTGCGAGAGCTTAGGCAGCACGTTCAGCACCACATAAGGCGTACTGAACGTAATGTGGGCAAGAATGACCGTCAGATAGCCCTTGCTGATGTGCAGGAATACGAACAGCAGGAAGAGCGACACACCCGTGATGATATCCGGGTTGAGCATAGGAATATTGTTGAGGAACTGTATGGCAGCCTTCCGCCGGCCGCGCATATTGAAGATTCCTATCGCGGCGAGGGTTCCGAGCACGGTAGACACTGCAGATGAAATGACCGCAATGAGCAGCGTGTTCTTCAGCGCCTGCAGCAGCGACTGCGCATCCGATGTCGCTCCGCTGAAAAGCGAACCGTAAAGTTCGAAGGTGAATCCCGTCCAGTTGCCAAGAGACTTCGCCTTTGTGAAGGAGAATACGGCAATGAACAGAATCGGGGCATACAATACGAAGAGAATCAGTATGAGATATGCCTTGGAAACAACTCTTTTCACGTTCATCACACCTGCCCTCCTTCAGTTATCTCTTCACGTTTGCCGGTGAAGAGGGTTGTAATTCCGATTATGATAAGCATCATCAGCGCCAGAGCGGCACCCTGGTTCCACATCATATTGAAGAACTGCTCCTGGATTACCGACCCGAAGAGCATTATGGTATTGTTCGTAAGAATCTCGGAAACCGCAAAAGTGGAAACGGTGGGCATGAACACCATAAGCACCCCGCTCACGATACCGGGCATCGACAGAGGCAGGGTCACCTTGAAGAACACCGTTACCGAATTGGCGCCCAGGTCCTGAGCCGCCTCACGGTACGAGGGATCCATCTTGTTCAGAACGTTGTAGATGGGATAAATCATAAACGGAAGGTAGTCGTACACCATTCCGAAAAGCAGAGTTCCTTTGCCGAGGCCGATGCCCATCCAGCTGAAAATCTCGGCCGTGGCCACGGTGCGCATCAGCGCGTTTATCCACATCGGCAGGATGAACATCAGAGCTACAACAGCCGAATTGTTCGATTTGCGTCGTGCCAGAATGTAGGCCACCGGATAACCGAGCAGAATGCACAGGATGGTATTCTCCAGCGCCACCTCTATCGAGACGAGGAACGAATTCACGATCTTCGGCTCGGTAAAGAAGGCCCCGAGATTGGAGAGCGTGAAATGCCCGTTGACATCGGTGAGCGCGTAGCCGGCTATCAGCAGAAGCGGCAGCACCACAAACAGCACCAGGAAGATGAAGTACGGCAGACTCCAGGAAGACCTCTTAGTCATTTGACTGCGGTTTTGCTTTTACCGTAATGTACTTGGGGGCTATCTTGATTCCCACCAGGTCTGACTTATCCCAAACATCCTGGGTATCCACGATGATATGGCGTCCGTCGGCAGCCTTCACGTCAATATGGTAATGGTCGCCCTTGTATATGAGGAAATAGACCTTTCCCTGAGCGTCGCCTTCGTCCTGGTAGTCCATAAGTTCCACCTTGTCGAAGGGGAAGGACACCTCGACTTCGTCGCCGGAACTCAAGCCTTCCGGAACGGCGCATTCGAACTTTCCGTCAAGGAACCTGACGTGATTCTCGTCGGCAACGACGCCGTCGAGCACATTTTCAGTGCAGTTTTTATGCATTACCTGAATATCCTGAGGCTTAACGAAAAGGCCCACGAGCGAACCGGCTTCGAAAGGATTGTAATCCTGAATCATAAGCTCGTAACCCTTGTCGGTATCCACGAACATCTCGTAATGGACGCCCTTGAAGGTGCAGCTCTTGACTGTTCCGGTGAACTGGGCACCGTCGAGTTTGTTCATTATATATATGTCTTCCGGCCTGAGAACCACGTCCACGGGAGTATCGCAGCCGAAGCCTTCGTCCACACAGTCGAAAGTGTGTCCGATGAATTCGACCTTGCGGTCTTCGACCATACGTCCGTCGAGGATGTTGCTCTCGCCTATGAAGTCGGCGACGAACTCGTTGCAGGGCTCGTTGTATATGTCGGAGGGAGTACCTATCTGCTGTATCTTTCCTTCATTGATAACTACGATTGTGTCGGAAAGGGTAAGGGCCTCTTCCTGGTCGTGGGTTACGTAAATGAAGGTAATGCCGAGTTTGGCGTGCATCTCCTTGAGTTCGATCTGCATATCCTTGCGCATCTTGAGGTCAAGTGCGGCAAGCGGTTCGTCGAGCAGAAGCACCTTGGGACGGTTCACCAGCGCGCGGGCAATCGCCACCCTCTGCTGCTGGCCGCCGGAGAGACTCGCCACGTCGCGGTCTTCGTAGTCGGTGAGCGACACCATCTTGAGCATCTTCTTGACCCGCTTGTCAATCTCTTCCCTTGGCACGCCCTGAAGCTTGAGCCCGAAGGCTATGTTGTCATAGACATCAAGGTGCGGGAAAAGAGCATAGCGTTGGAAGACGGTGTTCAGCGGCCTCTTGTGAGGAGGGAGCTGGCTGATGTCCTTACCCTCGAGCAGCACGCTTCCCTCGTCGGGGGCAATGAAGCCCGCTATGGTGCGCAGGATAGTTGTCTTGCCGCAGCCGGAAGGGCCCAGAAGAGTCACGAATTCACCTTTGCGGACATAGAAATCAATATCATCAAGAACGACTTGGTTGCCATACGACTTTTTGATGTGCCGTATGTCGATGATGCAATCGTTTTTTGCCATTTCCTGAAAGAGAGACTAGAGGGAAATATTGAAATAATAAGTCAGTCCTATGCTTGCGGACAGAAGGTCAGGCAGCCAGGTGCCGAACGAATAGCCCAGGCTCGCGTGGAAGCGGAATGCCTCGGAAGGGGTGTAAAGCAGCGTGGCGCCGGCGTTGGTACGGTGGAAATCGTCTCCGAGGTCGGAATTGACCATAAGGAAGGCTCCTAACTTGTCGCCCTCGATGCGGGAGAACAGCTGTACGAGCGAACCTTTCGCGAAGATGTTTTCCATATCGCCTATGCGCGAAGTGTAGCTTACACCGAGCGAGAAGGCATCGGTAGCCTGCCATTTCGTGCTCGCGCTCCAGACCCAGAGTCTCTCTCCCTCACCCATACCTATGTTGTTGATGCTGAGCATATCGTCCCAGCTGTCCGTCACGTTGCGGCACATAAGCGAGAAGGCGGTGACACCGTCTTCGAAAGGATGTTCGGTGTAAGGCGAAGAACTGGCCTGGAAGCCCACGAAGCTCTCGTCTCCATAATACCATGCGGCGCTTGCGCCCCACTGGTAAACGGCGAAACTGTTCCAGATTGAGCTGACCATAGGAAGGAACATATCCACATCGTACTCATCCTCTTCATGAGTACCCCATTGCATTGATCCCTTCCCGGCGGTGATGGCGAAATCGCCCAGTTCGAGCGTCAGCTGTGCGGCATTCACCCAGTTGACGTCATCACTGTGCAGGGTCATTTCATAAAGATACCCCGGCTCGGAACTGAGCCAGTGGTTTTCCACGTAATACGACAGATTGTCGGTAATGTTTCCTTCAAGGAAAGTGTAGAGAGAACTGCTGCCGAGATCGCATCCGGAGTTTTTGTTCCCAAGTTCAGTCCAAGGATTGGCTTCAATCCTTGAAGCAACCGTGAGCCCGGCAGAACGACCGGGTTCGTCAGAGGCTTGCGAGTACGCAAGGAAGCAAGGCAGCAGCCCTGCGGCCAAGGCGAAGAGTCTTTTCATTCTCAAGTACCATAAAAAAGATTTTGGTGAAACAATGCATCCCTTAAAAAGGACGTGCAAATATAATATAATTTCAGAAACCTAAAACAGCCTTTGTCCGCCAATGAACTCACGCATAATCGAAGTCGGCGGAATCGCGCTGATTTCATCGTCCGTCAGAGCGGTGACCCTGACCAGGAACGAGAGTAGCGCACTGGCCTTTTCGTAGGCCTCCGACGAAGGATTGACCTTCTTCAGAAGAGGCTCTGCATAGTATTTGAGCACCGGCAGGTCGTACAGCGTCGAAGAATTGAACACCACGTCGGCGTTTTCTTCGAACGGGAAGATATTGCGCGTTTCGCCCCTGCGCACCGAAGGCCAGCGGAGAATGTTGTCTTCGGGCAGGATTCCGCGGGCACGGTTGTCGCGCACTATGCGGCGCAGCAGCCTCTTGTCGGTGGTGGAATTGTGGACCTTCTCGCCGCCGGGCAGAGCCGAAAGGGCGGAGATATAAACCCTGAAGATGCACTTCTGGTCGATGGAGGGCGTGAGGTCGGGGTTGAGCGCGTGAATTCCCTCCATGAAGAGGATATCGGACGCCCCGAGTTTCATCGTTGTGCCGTCGAAGACTCTGTGCCCGCTCTTGAAGTCGAACCTGGGCACCTGGATTTCACGACCGGCGAGTAGGTCGTTGAGCTGTTCGTTCAGGAAAGCCACGTCCATCGCTTCCAGACATTCGAAATCCAGTTCGCCGTTCTCGTCAACCGGAGTGAACTCCCTGTTGAGAAAGTAATTGTCCAGTTCGATGACTTTCGGGCTGAGGCCGAGAACGCGGCACTGCTGGGCGATTCGCAGCGACGAAGAAGTCTTGCCGCTCGAACTGGGGCCGGACATCATCACGATGCGGGTCACTCCCCTCTTCCAGTATATCTGGTTCGCGATTTCGGCGTATTTGCGTTCCTGACGCGCCTCGCACAGATTGATGAGTTCGACCGCCTTGCCGGCAGCCAGGGTTTCGTTGAGTTTTTCGAGCGTGTCGATTCCAATGGCCGAGCACCAGTCGGCGTACTCCTGCCTTGCGGCTTCAATCTTTGTCATTTGAGTCCTTTCAAATAATTGATCTGATAATCTATAAGTTGTGGCGGGAACACCCCGAACGCTTCATATGCGGCGCGGTCGGCTTCGAGCCTCGCTGAAGCCTCGGCCGTGGAGACGGGCAGCTGGCGGAGACTCTCCATCAGCGCAGAATTGGCCGGGTCGTGGATATTCACGCCAAGGTCCACGTATGTCTTTTCGGCCAGTTCGAGAGCTCCGGCCATTTCGAACCCGTGACGTGCGGCAACGCAGAGCGAAGCCATCAGCAGATAGATATCCGCCGTGGCATCCGAAGCCCGCCACTCGAAGGTCTGTTTCGAAGAATAGTCGCGGCGGCGCGGCTTCTGCCCCGGATTGCATTGCGCGGCCATATCGGTGCGGAAATTCCATCCCAGCGGCACCCGCACAAGGGCACTGCGGTTCGAGAACGACCAGCACAACGATGTCGGAGCCTCCTGATGCGGGACTAGCCGGCGGAACGAATCGGTCGAGGGATTGCCCCATGCCGGCAGCGAAGTACCCAGATCCATAAGCCCGGCTATGCCTTTGCGGGCAATGGGGCTTATCCCGCCGTCAGCGACGAGCATATTGCGGCCCCCGCGCTCGAACTTCATATGCACGTGAAGGCCCGAACCGGCCTTGCCGGTCTTGAGTTTTGGCGCAAAGCTGAGGTCGAGGCCGTAATTGCAGGCAATCTGCATCATCATCCACTGAGCCAGGACAAGCTGGTCGGCGGCCTGTTCCACCGGAACGGGAGTGAACTCTATCTCGTTCTGCTCGTAGATGCGGCCGTCTTCGGAGAAGTTGCCCACCTCGGAGTGGCCGTACTTGATGCTGCAGCCGGCCTGCGTGAGGGCAAGCATCGCATCGATGCGCATATCGGCGAACTTGTTGTAGGGTTTGCTTTCGTGGTAGCCTTTCTGATCGGCGACCTGGAAAAGGCCCTCCTCATCGCCGATGGCGTAGTACTCGAGCTCGCCCATTGCCCACATTTCCATTCCGGTAACCTTGCGGAACGCTTCGGCCGCACGGTGAAGGACCTGCTGTGGAGCCGCATCCCAGGGACGTCCGTCGCGGTCGAAGAAAGTGCAGAGCACATCTACCGTGGGCACGTCCTCCAGCGGATTGAGGAAGGCAGTTTCGCAGCGCGGCACGACATAAAGGTCGGACCTCCCGGCCTCGATGAAAGGGAAAAGGCTCGAGCCGTCCACCCTCTCGCCCGCTTCCAGAAGCTCCACAAGATGGGCCTTGTCGCGAAGCGCGAAGTTAAGGGTCTTGAGGCGGCCGTCGAAACCGCAATAATGGAAATTAAGGACCTCAATTTCATTCCTGAGGCAGAATCGTATGAGTTGTTTCTTGTTCATATCGTCGGTTAAAAGCGTATGGCAAAGCACGCGGTGGTCTGTCCGCTTACCGGGTCCCATCCTGGCAGGATGGCCACCTCGGCTTTCGCCCCTTTGCCGAAAAGCGAGCCGAGCGGCTCAACAATCCATTCGTGCAGATAAGGCAGCAGAGCCTCGGCGATCAGGCAATTGCCTATGCCCATCGCTGCAGCGGCAGCGGCATCCCACCACCAATGACGATTATGCACCACACGCATCGTGCCTGTAAAAGTTGCTATGGCGTACGCACCTGCGCCCCAACCCCATCCGTAATCCTGACGGACAAGTTCCGCACCCACGAATGCGGTTCCGGTATGCCCGGAAGGGAACGAATTGTTGGAGCGTCCGTCGGGGCGTTCTTCATCGACTGTGGCTTTGAGAATGGCAGTCATACTGATCTGGAGGATGTATGCCGTAGTCATCTTCACGGCGCGGTCGCCAAAACACACATTGCTTTGCACTCCCGCAAGGGGAAGTGCAAGATCCATAACGGGCGGGACATACTGTGTCCAGGTCTCCGCATATTTGTTTTCGTTAAGCTCCGCTGCAGCATTCAGGCAGAGAAGAAGGGAGGCTGCAAGAAGGGTAAGTTTAATTTTCACCATAGGCAATTCGTTCGATGCACTTCTCCAGCGAAGTGCGCCAGTAAGGGATTTCCAAGCCGAAAGTCTTGCGGAACAGGCTCTTGTCGAGAACGCTGTAATGCGGTCTTTCGACCTTGGACGGGAATTCACTGCTCAGGCAGGGGGTGATGGCGGCACCCGTACCGCCAAGCCGTTTGATTTCCTGAGCGAAATCGTACCAGCTCACCGCCCCTTCATCCGTATAGTGATAAATTCCGGTCTTGTCCGTCTGGCCGCTATCGATGATGTATAGTATCGCTGCTGCAAGGTCAGCGGCACTGGTAGGGCTGCCCACCTGGTCGTAAACGACCTTTATGCTTTCGTTGACCGCAGTAAGATGAAGCATGGTCTTGACGAAATTCTTGCCGTAGGGGCTGTAAAGCCAGGCCGTGCGGATGATGATGCTGCGGCACCCCGACTGCGTAACAGCAATCTCGCCGGCAAGCTTCGAAGCGCCATAGACACTGCGCGGGTCGGGTTTTTCGGTTTCGGCGATGGGTGTACACCCGCAACCGTTGAACACGTAATCGGTAGATATGCTTATGAGCAGGGCTCCGCGTTCCTTTGCGGCCTGAGCGAGGACTGCCGGAGCGTGATTGTTCAGCAGAGAGGCCATCTGCACGTCATCCTCCGCCTTGTCCACATTGGTGTAAGCGGCGGCATTGATAATGATATCGACATTCTCGGAGGCGGTTATGAGCCTTACGGCATCGGCATCGGTAATGTCGAGCCTTACAGTCTCGAGCCCCGGGACCTGGCTGACATCGGTAAATATGAAATTATGGGCCGACCCGGCCGAAAGTCTGCGGAGTTCGCGGCCAAGCTGACCGTTGGCACCTGCAACAAGTATATTCATATCTGCGAGGGTTCTTTCTTAATCACGCAAATTTAACTATTTTTGCCAAGAATGGAACAAAAGCCGGTCATATACCTCTACACCGACGGTGCATCGAGCGGGAATCCCGGTCCCGGCGGCTACGGGGCCGTTCTGGTGTGCGGCAATGCACGCAAGGAACTGAGCGGAGGCTTCGAGCGTACCACCAACAACCGGATGGAACTTCTTGCCGTAATCAAAGGGCTCGAGGCCATCAGGTGGCACAACGCCAGGGTGGAGGTATGGAGCGACTCCACCTATGTCGTGCATGCCATCACCGAAGGCTGGCTCGACAAATGGATACTCAAAGACTGGAAGAAGGTCAAGAACCCCGACCTGTGGCAGCGCTTCGTCCCGCTCTACCGTGCCCACGAAGTCAGTTTCCACTGGATAAAGGGTCACGCCGGGCACCCGGAGAACGAACGCTGCGACCATCTGGCCGTCGAAGCCTACCGCAGCGGAGCACTCGGAACAGACACCGGATACACCGAATAACGGAAAAACGCCGCACAGCGCGGCACACATTTGATACTGATATGAGCAAGAAAATAACAGTCGGAATCACCCAGGGCGATTCGAACGGCATCGGATACGAAGTCATAATCAAGGCACTCAGCGACGAGCGCATACTCGACCAGTTCACCCCCATAGTTTACGGTTCACCCAAACTTTGGAGCTTTTATCTTAAAAGCATACCCGAGATCGAGAGTCTCGAAGTGAACATCATCAAGCACCCCTCGCAGGCCGCAGAGAAGAAGATCAATCTTCTCAACTGCCTGCCCGACAATATCTTCGCCGAGCCCGGAGCGCCTACACCCGAAGGAGCCCAGGCTGCAATCAAATCACTGGAACGCGCGGTTGCCGACATCAAGGCAGGCCTTACGGACGTTCTCGTAACAGCCCCCATCAATAAAAAGGCGATGTCCGGCCAGGGATTCAAATTCCCAGGCCACACCGAATATCTGCAGGATGCTTTCGGCTGCAAGGACGTTACGATGCTTATGGTCAGCGACCGCCTCAAACTTGGCGTCGTAACGGGACATATCGCATTGAAGGACGTTCCGGCAGCGATAACAAAAGAGAAGATAGTCGCCAAACTGCGCATCATGAAGGAATCGCTCCAAAGAGAGTTCCGTATCGACAATCCGCAGATAGGCGTACTCAGCCTCAACCCCCACAGCGGAGACGGCGGTCTGCTCGGCACCGAGGAGCAGGACATCATCATCCCTGCCATCAAGGAAGCCTGCAACGAGGGTATCCTCGCATTCGGGCCCTTCTCTCCTGACGGCTACTTCGGGCTGGGGACATACCAGAAGTTCGACGCCACACTTGCCATGTATCACGACCAGGGCCTCTCCCCTTTCAAGACCATCGTGTTCGCCGACGGCGTCAACTACACTGCAGGTCTGCCCGTTGTCCGCACCTCGCCCGACCACGGAACCGCCTACGAACTTGCCGGACGCGACCTGGCCGATGCATCTTCGATGCGCAGTGCCATCTTCACGGCCATTGACATCTTCAAGAACAAGAAGGCCTACGACATCCTCCAGGACGGAAAGATGGAAGTTCGCCTTCCCGAAGAAGATAAATTCGAGCGTAACGGCCGCCCTCAGATAGCCTAGCAAAGCCGTTTTTGAATCACCTGCAAAATAGCGTGTTCAGTTCCCCGGTTTGGCGCCTTCCTTGATTTTGGGCTATTTCAAGGAAGGTCCCCCTGCGGAAGCTGCCACTCGTTAGCTGAAAGGTGGAGTTTTCCGACTTTTGCCCTCTTTCCCGGAAAACGCGAGGTCAGCAGGGTGGAGTTTTGCCGGTAATCCTGTTTTTTCTATTCCAGCCAACGGAGCCTGACGGCGGCGGTGCTGTCGATTATTCCGTCGCGGAGCAGGTCTTCCGTCGTGAAACCGGGGTGATAAGTCCTGTAAAGGCAGATGCTGCGGGCAAGGGAATATGATCGTATGTACGGGTGTGCGCGCATCTGCTCTTCAGTTGCCGTGTGCATGTCGAACGCGGAGATTCCCTCCACGGGGTTGCAGCAGACCAGGTCGCGCAGAGCCTCGTATCTTTCCTGCCCGAAGTTGTAAATGCCCATAAGCTGCTGCGTGCAGCGGTAGGCTCCTCCGAGTCTTTCCCTCTCCTGAACCATCTTTGCCGCGAAGTACCCTCCTATGCCTGGCAGAGCGTCGAAGGCGGCCGAATCGGCCCTGTTGATATCCAGCCTGGGGATGCGTATGTACGGGGCCAGTCTCTCATACACGGAATCCGCCACGACATAGGATTTCGCGAAATCCTCCTTCCTGCGGAAACGGCCGCCCTTCTGGCGGTATGCATCGATCGATTCCGCCTGCTTGAGTGTGAAGCCCAGCCTCTGAAGGTCGGCGACGGAGGCCGTGTTCGGGTCGAACGGGAACGACTCGCAGGGGCGGGTCCGCTCCCTAACCGCCTGTACCGCAGGGCTGTGCCGGGCATCGACGCGCAAAGTTTCCGCCCTGACACCGGTGGCGGGCAGATTGCGGTCGGACGCGTTTGCGGATGACCGGACATTGAGGACTGCAGCCACCGCATTCGCGTTTACGGAGCCCAAGGAAACTTTCTCATCCACTGCCGGTTTCCCGGTCCCATACGAAGATGGCACAGCCGCTTCCGCCCGACCGGAAGAAGCCGCGAAGGCCGGCCCGTCAGCAGGGTTTCCGCCCAGTGGCAGATATATTCTTACAGTGTCGGGATGGTCGCGCGAGGCTTCGATTTTCAGCACCGCTGCACGCTGTACGAACAGAGCTATTTCATAGCCCAGCACAAGAAACGCAATGCATACGGCCCCGGCCTTGAAGCCGGTGCCGGGTTTAAAGTTCCTGTTGTTTGTATTTGTTCTGGTGTTCGGAGCGCTTTGGTTCAGGGGCTCCGGCGACGACGAGCTCGATCTCGCCTTTCGGTTCGTTTTCATTGAAGTATTCGATTAGTTCGTTCAGGGTTCCGCGGTGATGTGTTTCGTGAAGTTTCGATATTTCCCTTGCAACCGAGGCCTCGCGGTCGGCTCCGAAAACTTCGGCAAACTGTTGCAGGGTTTTGAGCAGCCTGTAGGGCGACTCATAGAAGATCATAGTACGCGGCTCGAGGGCGAGCGAAGCGAGCAGGCTCTGGCGGCCTTTTTTCTGGGGGAGGAAGCCCTCGAAGCAGAAACGGTCGCAAGGCAGTCCGGAAGATACGATCGCGGGGATGCAGGCAGTCGGACCGGGC
The DNA here is from genome assembly GCA_045597785.1 of Candidatus Cryptobacteroides sp. GTDB lineage: Bacteria > Bacteroidota > Bacteroidia > Bacteroidales > UBA932 > Cryptobacteroides. Next base: position 31,250 of record JAZLKT010000064.1, on the reverse strand, counting down.
AGGGTCTGAACCTCGATGCCTTCCGCACTGCAGGCTCGGGCAAGAAGGAAACCCGGATCGGAGATTCCCGGCGTGCCGGCGTCGCTTATGAGGGCGACGTTGAGCCCTCCGGCTATCTTCTCGCGGATGAGCTCGACATTCTGATGTTCGTTGAACTTGTGATGCGAGAGAAGCCGCCCCTTGATGCCGTAGTGCTGAAGCAGCACACTGCTTGTCCGGGTATCCTCGGCCAGGATGAGATCGGCCCCTTTGAGCACCTCAACGGCACGGTAGGTCATATCGGCGAGGTTGCCGACCGGCGTGGGAACTATGTAGAGGATACCGGGCATAGGGAGTTCACTTGAGTTTCCGGCGTATTGCCATCATAATACGGTAAACCACCTCGGAGTCGAAGTCCCAATCGGGGAAACGGTCGGTCAGATAAGTCCGGGCGACATCCAGCGATTCGAGCGCATTGAGGTCGGCTATGGTGGTATTGAAAAGCATAGGATCCTTGCCGAACAGGGTGTTGATGAATAGAACCCTGTCGTTCAGCGAGATGGCGCTGATGATATTGCCTACCGGGCCGCCGGGCATATCTTCCAGCCAGCGGTATTCCTTGGTGAATATCTTTGCGGGAGCCTCCTGAGCGGGCGATTGCGGTGTTTCCTCCGCCGGAACCATTTCCTCAACTACGGGCACCGCCTCAGCCGGGATTTCCTCTACGGGCACCGCCTCCTCCGGAACGCTTTCCTCTACGGGAGCGAGCTCTTCGGGGATATCAATCACCATATCTTCTCCGGCCAGTTCGGGCAGGTCGTCCACCGATGGCTCAAAAGGCATTGCAGTTTCTTCCTCCGTCAGGGATTCCTCGGGGGAGGCCGGAGTTTCGGGCGTAAAGTCCGGTTCCGGCTCTACGGCGGCAGGCGCAGCCGCTTCCTCGGAGAGTTCGCGCAGGCGAGAGTCCAGCGAATTGAGCTGCTGCTGCAGCGAAGCTATGGTTGTTCGTATTTCGTTGATAACTTCCAGGTTCATTTTTTCGGCGGAATATTACAAAAGGTATAACTTTGCATACACAGCTACAAAAGTAAGATGTTTTCAGAAAACAACAAAAAGAAGAATGGCTGCATCGAAGTCGTATGCGGCTCGATGTTCTCCGGCAAGACGGAGGAACTCATCCGCAGGCTTCGCCGCGCACAGTTCGCCAACCAGAAGATAGAGATTTTCAAGCCCAGCGTCGACAACCGTTATTCCGATGTCGAAGTGGTGTCGCACGATTCCCACAGCATAGTTTCCAAGCCCGTCGCGGACGCCAGCGCAATGCTCTCGGTAGGTCCCGATGTCGAAGTTGTGGGTGTTGACGAAGCCCAGTTCTTCGGAGACAATCTGGTGGAAGTGTGCCAGACCCTCGCCAACCGCGGAATCAGGGTCATTGTAGCCGGACTCGACACCGATTTCCTCGGCAAGCCCTTCGGTCCCATCCCCGCCCTGCTCGCCGTGGCCGAAGACGTGCAGAAGGTGCACGCCATATGCGTGAAGTGCGGGAACCTTGCCAACCACTCGCACCGCCTCAGCAAGAGCGCCGATCTGGTAGTGCTCGGCGAAAAGGACATCTACGAACCTCTCTGCCGCGACTGCTACAACAAGGCGATGAGCGCCGAGGGTAAAAAATAAATCGTGCAGTGAACGGCCTGAGGACTGTTTTCGCACGGAATTGTGAAGCGAAGCGTATCCCGAAAGAAGATGCGCTTCGCTTTTTGTCCGAGCATCACAGACTGGGTGCGTGCTCCTGCCGCTACGCCTATGCCCTGTACGTCAGGCGTACAACCGGAAGCGGAGAACTGGCTCTTGCCCAGGGCACGCTTGTCGCCGTGGCCACGTTCTCCAATGCCCGCCGCATGCGCGACGGTTCCCGCTCGTTCGAGTGGATACGCTACTGTTCTAGCGGAGGCGTGCGTGTCGAGGGCGGAATGGGAAAGCTCCTGGACGTCTTCGTAGAGGAAGTGAAACCCGACGACGTGGTTTCGTATTGCGATGTCACTTGGCCCGACGGCGGAGACGTCTATGAAAAACTCGGTTTCAGGCGCGAGGGCATAGTCAGCAAGCCGGACTTCAGCTGTTACAAATTCCGGAAAGTTTACTATTTGAAAGTAGCGCAATACAGCAATGAAACGCCCTGCACGAACTAAAATGTAAAAATTGAGTCAAACTTCCGGTACAAGTTTAAATTTTTATTCATATATTTACGAAAGTAGTGTTTATTTGTCGAATTTTATTGTTGTAAAATCTATATCAACCATGAAAATCCGTTATTCTGCATTTGTACTTGCGTGCCTGGCTGTAAGTTTGCTTGGCTCTTGTACAAAAAACCCGATCAACAACGATGATCCGGGCAAAAAGCAAGTCGCCCTTACCTTTTCAGTAGGCGATGCCAAGCAGGTTTATTTTGCAAAAGGTAACCTGTATGCTAAAAAAGTTGATTCGCAGTGGCTGTTCGGTATTTACGAACATCAGTACGAAAGCAACTCTCTGAACTATTCCGACAGCCGTACCGCTTCGTCGGAAGACAGTGAGATCGATCTCTTCACCTGGGGCTTCGGCCCTTGGACGATGGATCCAACTACCTCCGAATTCTCTACAGAGCAGTCTCTGCCCGCTCTTCCCGAGGCCGTAAGTGCTCTTATCAACGATGGAAAAGTCTGGAGAGTGCTCACCCTTGACGAGTGGCTCTACCTGCTCAAGATCAGGGACGGCGCCGAAAGCAAATGCAAGAACGGTGTTACCGTGTGCGGAAAGACGAACTGCCTTGTCATAGCTCCAGACTCATTCGAGGGTACTCTGGCAGAGTCGTATGACGCAACCACCTGGGCTGAGGCCGAGGCGAAGGGCCTTATCTGCCTTCCCGCTGCAGGTATGCGTAACGGTGACGTGATTTCAGCTGTCGGCCAGAGCGGATATTACTGGACTTCTACTCCGGCTGGCGAGGCTACCGCATTCAGCGTTTGTTTCGACAGCGATGGTGTCAATGTCAATTCTGATGAATCGCCCTCTTTGAGAAGGGCTCGCGGGCAGAACGGCCACGAACCTAAGGCCCTATTGACGGATGAAAGTCAGAATGCCTTCTGTGAGGCTGATAAGGCAAATCACCGCATCCTTGTCCCCGAAACGACAATGGGCGAGGCGGACTTCGACAACACTCCCGTACAGTTCGAAGCACCGCGTTTTGCCAATTTGAGCAACGCTACAAAAACTTCAAACCTGAAGGAGGGCACAAAGGCCCCCTCTGTTTCAAATAGCAAACAGCAGGAAAAGCAGAAAGAAACTGTCGTCAAAGTCCTGAATGAGAAGAAATTCCAAAAGGCCAACGGTTTCAACGGCAAAAGGAATGGCGCGAATGCCAGCGGTTCACGTTCCACTGCCAAATTAACGGCAAAACGCAAAACCTCCGGCAACACCGACATCACGATTGGCACATTTACTCCTGCAACTTTTTCGGGAGAGTATTACGTTACCTTGACGGATGCCAACTCTACCGCACAATTCTTCTTTGACTTCGACACTTCTGTAAATCCCTTCGAGGTAGGTAAGACCTACACGTTGAGTGATATGATTGGAGATTACGTTGGCAAAGGCGATAAAGACGATTGGTACATTTGGGAGCCTGCTACTGCTGCAACATATACGGAGACAGTAGATGAAAAAGGTCTGCTTCATGTGGTTGCTTCAATGACAACCGAAACTGGGACGTATAATCTTACATACAATCAAGCCGAACCGCAAGCTATTGAGGTTACGGCTGTAGACTGGCAATATGATGATTATTATTACGACGTCTACGTGTACTCCGAGACCACCACATACATCTTTGAGTTACAAGAAGACCTGGTATTTGGTAAGACCTACACCTATGACGATATGGTTCCCGAGTGGGTATGCACATTAACTTCTCAAGGCTATCGGGATATTACGGCTACCGACGCTTCGCTGACCATTACGAAAGACGAGCAGGGGGCGGTACATATCGTGGCGAAGATGGTGCTGAGTGGCGATACTCACAATATCAAGTATGACGAGAAACCTTTTGAGCCTTCCGGTGTTAAGATTAATGTCGACGGAACAGACTTGACAGGCAGATATTTAAGTAGTTATGGTTTTTATCTTTACACTGCGAAATGGGGTGACTACACCGTACAATTGGCATTTGACGCAACGGAAGAAAAAGCATCCTACACCAACGATGAGTTCATTGCCAATTATGGTTTGATTTACTCGGATGAAGAGCAAATTCAATTATTTAAATTGGCTTCCGATAACATCACCGTCACGGAGACAAAGACGGCCAAGACTCTTGCCGGAAGCATTTACGACAAGAATGGTGACGAGTATGTTTTGAATCTCATTTATGAGAAACCCGATGCTAAGGAGATTAACATCAAGGTCGCCAATGCAACGCTCACCAATAAGACTGTTGCCGGTTTCTGGTCGATTAGTGGCCAAACTGAAAATAAGGCCAACAGTTTCAATATTTATTTCATCAGCAAAGGCCTGCAAGGCACCTGGACGGATATCAAAAAATTTGACTCTTATAACACTTGGGTAAGTGATAAGTCCTCCGGTTCGAATGTATATTACGAGGACCTGAGCGAGGTTAACCTCACATCCGTTGTTGATGGTGACAGCCTGAAGATTACAGGTACTATGAACTTGGCTGATGCCAAGGGCAATCCCGCTATCGCTACCGTTTACATCACTACTCCTTTCACCCAAACTTGGGGTGAGTGGGCAGACTTCGCTCCATTTGAAAAGAACACAGGTAAATATACCTTCGCCACTTTGGGGGCTTATACCCAAACGGGGGTTCAAGTTCAAGAGAGAAAGGACAATACCGGTCTGAAACAATACAAGCTCAAGAACTGGGGTAAAGGTTACCTTGATGGCGTTGGAATGGATTTGATTCTCAACATGAATCCTGACTACACCTTTACCTTCGTTTCTAATATTATCAATGTTGGTGCTGATGTTGTCTTCGCTGACGTAGCTACTGCATACAACAATCCTGCATACGCATCCTTCAACTCTTACGATCCTGAGACGGGCACATTCAGTTTCTATACGGCTGTTGTGTTTGCAAGCAATGGAAGCGTCTATACCGCTGCTGAAGAGTCCTTAATTATGGACAAACCTATCACCCAGCGCGATACGGTGGGTATCGTAAGTACCGCTTTAAAGTACAATGACCTGATTGCTTCGAATGGTGTGGTTATCTATTATGCTGCCGATGTGCCAGATTATTACTTATTCCGCGTAACGAGTGCCAACGCCACTTCGGTTGACGGGACATTCAAATGGTCTGATGGCACCATCAATGATCCTAACTCCTACTTCTCTGTAAATGGTTCGGATAAGAACTACTTCCAGGATGGTGAATTCACCGTTGTTACCAACAATAAGGACATCGCTCTGAACGGTTGGATGATCGGCACGGATGAAAAATACTATCGTCTCGATATGTCTTACACCGCTCCGACTGAGCGCGATACCGTTCGCTTCAGCGGCCGTGGCGTTTCTATTTCCGCGTGCGTTAACTCGCAAACAGGCGTTCAAACCGGTTGGTTCTACGAGTTGACAGATGCTAGTACCGGATATGATTTCCTGATTCAATCGACAGTGGTTGCCGAGAAATACGGCACCTTCTCTTATGAGGACAATACGCTTGGACGCCAATACTACAACGTATATGATCCTCAAGGCAACAGACAACAATTCGTTGAAGGCTCAATCACCGTTGGCGAGGTTGGAGACGAACTTGTCCTCAATGGTAAACTGATTGCTGAAGACGAAAAGGTATATGTCCTTCACTTTACTCAACCCGCTGGCGTGATGGCTTACGATACCGATGCATCGTTTGATGCTACCTTCTCTCACAGAGACATGTCAGCATTGATTGACGAAGGTGTAATTGACATCAGTGCTACCAACGAAGAGAACCTTACCATTGTTTTGGAACTCTATGCTAATCCCGATGCCACCAGGATTCCTGAAGGAGTATATGTTATCTCTGACAGTAAAGAAACCGGTACGGCACTCAAATCTTCAGGAATTGTCGGTGGTTACCTGACCAGCTGCTGGGCTGGAATTAGAGGCACAAGCGGTATTGAAGATTGCTGGTTCCTGACAGAAGGAACTGTCACGCTCAGTTACGACGAATACGACAAACTTAATGTTGAAGTTGACGCCAAGAACACTTGGGGTCAGGATGTTAAGGCAGAAGTCAAATATACCAGGATTGAGACCGAAACAACCATTTCGATCAACAATGGTATCATCTCGCTTCACGATGAATATGTTAAGAATTATGGTCTTGTCAATTTCATACTCGAAAATGACGACTATACCTTCGACTTGTATGCATATGGCAGTGAACTTTCCGGAGACTTTATAGATGTTATCGATTATGCCGACTGCGAAATCATTACATCTCAAGGCTCGTTGGATGTACTTGATGTCAGGGAACTCAAGGTAGCTGCTGAGGGCAAGAGCGTTGTTCTTACTGCCAAGATTGTCGGCTCTGACAAGAATCTCTACGACATCAACGTTGAAAATTACGAAGGTGCCATTAACGGCGATACAAAGGCAGAGTATAGCGGATCGTTCGCGGTTGAGGGGCTCTCATTTGCCCAGGCGACCGAGGACCACGTACTTCTCAGCGGTGTCAATGCCGACGGAGATCAGGTGGCTATTGCTCTTGTAGCGGAACTGTCTGCCGAGGGAACTCTCCCTGCAGGCGAGTATACATCAATAGTTGCATCCACCGGTCTAGACACTGACGGAAAAGCCATTCCTTCAGCTGTTGTCGGAAAGGACGGCGCTGCTTGGTTCATCCAGAACGGTAAGCTTACCGTTGCTGAAAACGGAGCTATGACCTTCGAGGGTGTCAACTCATACGACAAGACCGTTTCAGTTGCCTTCACTGTTGCAGACCCGCTCAGCCGCAGCTTCGGTTACTCGATACGACTCGCAGCAGATGCAAAATAGTTAATATACTTAACTTACATACCGAGAGGGTCGGCCGTTCTGGCCGACCCTCTTTTACTGATTACTACCCAAGAAGTTCCGCGACGGCCTTTTCGACCGAGTCGTAGTCGTAGCCGCGTGTAAGGGCATACTTGATGAGCTTGAATTTACGGTACGGATCGCCTTCGAGCGAGGCAAGCTTGGCGACGAGCAATTTATGAAGCTTTTCTTCGGCCCGGCCCGTCTCAATGGTTTGCAGAGCCTTCGATATCAGCTCATCACCAATGTTCTTTGCCCGTAGAGCCTGACGGATCTTGATTTCACCCCAGCCGGTGATGGAAGCTTTGTCGCGCGCAAAGGCGGAGGCATAGCGCAAATCATCGATATACCCTTCGGCAACCAGTGCCCCGACTACACGCTCTGCGCGGGAAGCGGCCGTTCCTGGCGCGGGAATATCAGAAGCCATAAGGCGCCTGACAGCCTTGTGATACATATCGGAAGAACAGCACTCCTGCCGGGCACAGAGGCTCTGCAGGGCGGAGAGCACCTTGCGCGACTCTTCGTCCATTGCGGGCTGGGCGGCGGGCGCAGTGCCACGACCGGCAATGTCGGCGAGCGTTTCGGGAGTATCAGTTGCCATTGTTGTGACGTCCTGCGAGGAGGCCGCAGGCAGCGAAAATATCCTCTCCACGCGAAGCGCGTATCGTGCAGGTGAGCCCGCCGGCAGCCACGCGGTCACGGAAAGCGGTCATCGCATATTCGGACGATGTGCCGTAAGGGAAATCGGGAATCTTATGGAAGCGGATCAGGTTAACCCTGCATTCAAGGCCTCGGAGCAGGCGCACCAGCGCATCGGCGTGACGCTTGTCGTCGTTCCATCCGGCGAACATCGTGTACTCGAAACTCACACGTCTCTGCGCGGTCCAGTCGTAGCCTCGGAGCAGGGCAATGACATCTTTCAGCGGCCAGGCTTTCTGTACGGGCATCAGCTCGAGCCTCTCGTCCGCGAAAGGATTATGCAGCGATACTGCCAGATGGCAGCGGCACCCGTCAAGATAGCGCTTCAGTGCCGGACCTGCACCTATTGTGCTGAGCGTTATGCGCTTCGGGCTCCACGCGAATCCCCAGGGCGCGGTGAGGACCTCGATGGCACGCATGACGGCATCGAAATTGTCGAGCGGCTCGCCCATTCCCATAAAGACGGCATTGGTCAGCGAGGCGCTTTCGTCGATGGCCATGAACTGAGAAAGGATGTCGGCCGCGCTCAGATTGCCATGCCAGCCCTGACGGCCGGTCATGCAGAAGCGGCAGCCCATACGGCAACCTGCCTGGGAACTGACGCAAAGGGTGCGGCGGTCTTCGTCCGGAATCATCACGGCCTCGACGGCGGAACTTTCAAGCGAACCGCCGGACACAGGACATTCGACACCGAACAGATACTTGCGTGTTCCATCGGAAGAAGTCATCACCGAAACAGGTTCTGCAATGCCTATGCAGTACTTTTCGGCAAGAGCCCTGCGGCCATCGAGCGGAAGGTCGGTCATCTGGTCAATGCTGCGGACCCGCTTCACATAAAGCCAGCGGGCAATCTGTGAAGCGGAATACGGCTTCAAGCCAACGCTCAGCGCGACAGCCTTCAATTCCACGGGGGTCATTCCCAACAATTTCTCTTTCATGACGCACAAATTTAATCAAAAATATACGTATATTTGTAGTTACGCGAAATATGCGGGGAGCGTACAATACCCCGCGACCACCAAACTTCAACTATCTAACTTTAAACGATTATGGCAAAAGAACTTGAAAACAAACCCGCAGAAGTCAATGCCGCCAAACTCAAGGCACTGCAGGCAACCATCGACAAAATCGAGAAAGACTACGGCAAAGGCACCATCATGAAGCTCGGCGACCAGCCTGCTTTCGACGTACAGGTAATCCCCAGCGGCTCAGTCGCACTCGACCACGCACTCGGAATCGGAGGCTATCCCCGCGGAAGGATCATCGAAATCTACGGTCCCGAATCGAGCGGTAAGACAACCCTCGCAATCCACGCAATCGCGGAAGCCCAGAAGCAGGGCGGCATAGCGGCTATGATAGATGCAGAGCACGCATTCGACCGCGCCTACGCAAAGGCCCTCGGAGTCGATCTCGACACGCTTCTCATATCGCAGCCCGACAACGGCGAACAGGCACTCGAAATAGCCGACAACCTCATCCGTTCCGGTGCCATCGACATCGTGGTCATCGACTCCGTGGCCGCCCTTACCCCAAAGGCCGAAATCGAAGGCGAGATGGGCGACAACAAGGTCGGTCTGCAGGCCCGTCTCATGAGCCAGGCACTCCGCAAGCTCACGGCCAACATCGCGAAAACGAACACCTGCTGCATCTTCATCAACCAGCTTCGCGAGAAGATAGGCATCATGTTCGGCAACCCCGAAACCACCACCGGCGGCAATGCGCTCAAGTTCTACGCCTCGGTTCGCATTGACGTAAGGCGCACCACCCAAATCAAGGACGGCGAAGAGGCTCTCGGCAACCGCACCAAGGTGAAAGTCGTCAAGAACAAGATGGCCCCTCCGTTCAAGAAAGCCGAGTTCGACATCGTCTTCGGCGAGGGCATCTCCCACGCAGGCGAGATCCTCGACCTGGGCGTCGAATTCGAAATTATCAACAAGAGCGGCAGCTGGTTCTCGTACAATGGCGAGAAGCTCGCCCAGGGCCGCGAGGCTGCAAAACAGCTTTTGGCCGACAACACCGAACTCTGCGACGAGATAGAGGGGAAGATCCGTGAAAAACTCTCAGAGATAAGCGACTGATGGCAAAGATAATCCTCACAGGCGACCGGCCCACCGGTCGCCTTCATATAGGCCACTACGTGGGCTCGCTGAGGCGCCGCGTAGAGCTTCAGAACAGCGGCCAGTTCGACCGCATCTTCATAATGATAGCTGACGCACAGGCTCTCACGGACAACTTCGACAATCCCGAGAAAGTGCGCCAGAACATTCTTGAAGTCGCCCTCGACTACATGTCGGTGGGCCTCGACCCGGCGAAGAGCACCCTTTTCATCCAGAGCCAGATAAGCGAGCTGACAGAACTTGACTTCTTCTATCAGAACCTCGTGACGGTACAGAGGGTTCAGCGCAACCCCACCGTCAAGGCCGAATTACAGATGCGCGGCTTTTCCGACAGCGCCGACGGCTCCGACAACAAGGCCGGCACTCCCGTAGGCTTCTTCTGCTACCCCATCTCGCAGGCAGCCGACATCACCGCCTTCAAAGCGACCACCGTGCCCGTAGGCGAGGACCAGGAGCCTATGATAGAGCAGACGCGTGAAATCGTGCGCAAATTCAACTCGACCTACAACTGCAACGTGCTTGTAGAGCCCGAGGTGATGCTTCCCGAAAACGCAGCCTGCCTGCGTCTGCCAGGCACCGACGGACAGGCCAAGATGAGCAAGTCTCTCGGCAACTGCATCTACCTTTCCGATTCTGCCGAAGATATCTGGAACAAGGGCAAGGGAATGTACACCGACCCCCAGCACCTGCAGGTATCCGACCCGGGGCACGTGGAAGGCAACACGGTGTTCACATATCTCGACGCTTTCTGCAAACCCGGGCACTTCGCGAAGTTCCGCGAATGCTTCATAGGCAAAAAGGCCAGCTTCGAATTCAATTCGATGGACGAGCTCAAGGCACAGTACCGTGCCGGCGGGCTTGGCGATATGATGCTGAAGAAGTTCCTGAACGAAGTGCTGAACGACACGCTCGAGCCTATACGCAGGCGTCGCGCCGAGCTCGAAAAGGACATCCCTTACGTTTACGAAGTGCTCCGCAAGGGCTGTGAAGAGGCCCGCAAAGTTGCCGCGGCCACACTTGCCGAAGTCAAGGCAGCCATGCGCATCAACTACTTCGAGGCGGGCGTTCTCGAAAAACTTATTGAGGAGCAAAGCAGCAAATACAACGGCTGATGCCGGTCTTTCCATGGGCACACTCCGCAGATACCTTTTTGTTGCGGCACTTGTCCTTGCGAGTGCCTGCCAGGACGAACTCCGTTTCGCTCCTGCAGGCCACCCCACGTATTCCGGCGGAAGCAAAGCCCCCTCGTACGAGCGAGAAAGCACCGGCACCTACGACTACAGCCGCGTGTTCGTGCTCATCAGCCTGGGCTTCAACAACCTCTCCAGCGACCTCAGGGAAGACATACTCGAACTCTGCGATTCTGACATCCCCAACAAATGGGAAGACAAGGCCGTAGTGGTGTTCAGTCATCTTTCGGTGAGCGACAACGACTGGTCAACCAAGACCAGCCCCTGCCTCTTCAGGGTTTACGGGCAGAACGGGCAGATTGTGCGCGATACTCTCAAAGTTTATGACCCGTCCACCATCAGCGCCGATGCCGCCACCATACGCGATGCGATGAGCGAGGTAAACCACCTCTTCCACTCCCCTTCCTACGGCGTTGTCCTGAGTTCCCACTCGACAGGATGGCTGCCTTACGACCGGACCAGGCTTTCGGGTTACTCCACCAGTTGGGAGCATTATTTCTTCGCACCCGGAAGGAACGGAGCGGCCAAGCAGCCCGGCGGACATCCTGCACCTTATACGACCGAACAGCCCATACGCACCAAAGCCATAGGCGTTCAGTCAAAGCCGGGCTATGGCGGGGCCTATCAGGTGAATATCGAGGACTTTCCGTCAGCCTTCCCCATGCACCTGGACTATCTGATTCTGGACGCCTGTCTTTCGGGCAGCGTGGAAGTGCTTTACGCTTTGCGCAATGTTGCCGATTATCTGGTCGCATCCCCTACCGAAACGCTTACCGACGGACACGTTTACAGTACGATGCTGGAGAACCTTCTCTACACGGACGATCTTGCCACGGGTATCCGCAAGTGCTGTCAGGACTTCTTCGACCAATACGACAGCCGCTCCGGTTGGGAACGCTCGGCAACCATTGCCATGTACCGCTGCTCCGAGGCGGAATCGCTTGCCGCGGCGGCAAAGCCGGTAATGGCAAAGTTTCGCGACGCCATCCACAACCTTGACCATTCGAAGGTACAGAACTACAATTACACCTACGACGAGTTCTACGATTTCCGCGACATTCTTTCGAAGGCCGGTGCGGACGAGGGGGAACTTGCCGGGGTCGACAAGGCGCTTTCGCGCGTTGTCTGCTATGATGCCGCAACGCCCGACTTCATCGGACACGCAATCGATCCCGACCGCTACTGCGGCATCAGTATGTACCTGCCCTATTCTTCGCGCTCGGTACTCAACGAGTTTTACCGCGAACTCAGCTGGAACGCAGCCAGCGGTCTTTTCGAATAATCGCAACAGACCCGACGCAACCCGGGCCAATGCCGTAAAGTTGCACAATACGTGAGTGACCCGCGGCTATGCAACTTACGATTGAATTTTTCGTGTACTGAAGAGCGAGACGAATGTTCCGACAAGGAGCGTCGTGGCCGCGGAAATGAAAACGTCCGTAGCGTACAGAGCGACAGGATAACTGCTCACAAGACTGTTGCCGGGCATTGAGATGAGCCCGAACTTCTGCTGCAGCAGGGCAAGAGCCACGCCGGCCACAAGCCCGATTGCCATTCCAAGCGCAGCGATAAGCACGCCCTCGAGCAGGAAGACGCGCCTTACCATCGCACCCGTCGCCCCCATGGAAGCGAGGGTGAAACGGTCCTGTTCCTTTTCGATAAGAAGCAGTTTGAGACTCGTATAGATATTGAACGCAACGATGAAGATCACGAATACCAGAATAAGGAAAATCGCGGCCTTCTCGGAGCGCATCATCTTGTAAAGATCGCGGTGCTGCTGATAGCGGTCGAGCACCTGCAGGCCTTCGCGCAGGCTCTCCGGTCTTGGGCAGTCACGAAGGTGCAGTTCATCCACCTCATCGGGCCCGTATCCCAGCAGTTCACGCGCCTTGTCGGCCGGGAGGATTACCGTACCCGACTCGTCCTCCCCTCTCGGGGCGAAGATCATGGACGGATGAACGCTGATGCTGTGCAGCGATGAGGCCGGGTTGGACATTGAAATCGAAGCGAAGCGGTCGGGGAAATACAGGCTGAGCATCTCAAAACGTGCCGGTCTCACACCCAGGGCCGATGCGATATCGGCACTCACACTGCATGCCGCGGCATCGCTGCGGCCGGAAATCATAACTACTCCCTCCGCCCCGTCGTATGAGGCGAAAACCCTCTGGCGTATCACCTGGACCACATCTTCTGCAAAAGGAGAAGCGCAGTGCCCGCCGGTGGTGTCACAGGGGCCGCCGCAGGGCTCCGCCAGACATTGAGGCACAGTGAAACTGCCACCATCGACAGCGGAGACCACCCAATCGGGGCTGGACGAGGAGAGATTACTCTCAATCAGTTCTCCGAAGCCGTTGTAAACGCTCAGGACCAGAATGAGGGCGGCAGTGCCGATGGCCATTCCGGCCACGCTGACCGCACTGATGCGGCCTGTCACATTGCCGGAGCGGCGGGAGAACAGGTAACGTGCAGCCAGTCTGAGCGGAACACTCACTTTTTCAGGAGTTCTTCGATATGCTCGGCATAGTCGAGCGTGGTGTCGAGGAAGAAATCAAGGTCGGGCACAATGCGCAACTGCTTGGCGACTTCGCGCCCCAGTTCGCCGCGGATCGATGATTTTTCGGCCGAGAGGGCCTTCATCGCGCTCTGCTGCTTGTCTGAAGGGAATACGCTCACAAACACCTTTGCCTGCGAGAGGTCGGGGCTGATGCGCACCTCGCTCACGCTCAGCATGGCGCCGCCGAACTGGGACATCGGTCTGCGTCGGATGATTTCGGCAAGATGGCGCTGCACCTCGCGGGCCACCTTGAGCTGACGTGTACTCTGGCCTTCCATTACTTCACGATAATTATATAATAATCCTTCTTGCCCTTCTGGGCGAGGATGTATTTGCCGTCAATGATATCAGCCTCCGTGAGATAGCCGTTGAAATCGGTAAACTTCTCTTTATTGATGCTGACGCCGTTGCCCTGTATCATCTTGCGTGCTTCGCCCTTCGAAGGGAATATGGAAGTCTCCACTGCGAGAGCATCGAGTATGCCGAGAGGCAGTTTGCCGCGCTCGATTTCGAATGTGGGCACTCCGTCGAATACTGCAAGGAAAGTCTTTTCGTCAAGACTCCTCAGGTCATCGGCCGTAGCCTTGCCGAAAAGCATCTGGGAAGCCTTGAGGGCGTTTTCGTACTCGGCCTGGCCGTGAACCATAACGGTAACTTCCTTTGCGAGAAGTTTCTGAAGAGTGCGGCGCCCCGGGTCCTGACGGTGTTCCTCAATTGCGGCCTCGATGGTTTCGCGGTCGAGCATGGTGAAAATCTTTATGTATTTCTCGGCATCGGTGTCGCTGACGTTGAGCCAGAACTGGTAGAACTGGTATGGGCTGGTGCGCTCGGCGTCGAGCCAGATATTGCCTTTCTCAGTCTTGCCGAATTTGCCGCCGTCAGCCTTTGTGATGAGCGGGCAGGTAAGCGCAAAAGCCTCTCCCTGGCAGGTGCGACGAATAAGCTCGGTACCGGTGGTGATATTGCCCCACTGATCGGCACCGCCAAGTTGCAACCTGACGTTGCGATTCCGGTACAGATAAAGAAAATCGTAGCCCTGAAGCAGCTGGTAGGTGAATTCCGTGAAACTCATACCCTCGGAAGAGTCGCGTTCGAGCCTTTTCTTCACGCTGTCCTTGCTCATCATATAGTTGACGGTGATGAGTTTGCCGATATCGCGGGTGAAATTGATGAAGGAGTAGTCTTTCATCCAGTCGTAGTTGTTCACGAGTTCGGCCTTGTTGGGAGCGTCGGAATCGAAATCGAGGAAGCGGGCGAGCTGGGCCTTGATGCAGGAGACGTTGTGAGAAAGGGTCTGCTCGTCAAGCAGGTTGCGCTCCTGGCTTTTCATCGAAGGGTCGCCTATCATGCCGGTAGCGCCACCCACAAGGGCGAACGGCTTATTGCCGCAAGCCTGGAAGTGTTTGAGTATCATTATGCTCACGAGGTGCCCGATATGGAGCGAGTCGCCGGTAGGATCTATGCCCACATAGGCGGCCATAGGGCCTTTGGCAAGTTCTTCCTCGGTGCCGGGCGTGATGTTGTGAATCATACCCCTCCATTTGAGTTCTTCTACAAAATTCTTCATCTTATATTATGTTATAGCTCACAAATTTACTAAATTTGCGGCGCAAAAGAAATTACCAAACATCAATTATTTATATGAGAAAACAAATAGTTGCGGGTAACTGGAAAATGAACACCACAGTTCCCGAAGGCATCGAGCTCGCCAAAGCTGTAGTCGAGAATGCCGGCCGTGTGAGCAGCAATGTCAAACTCATCATCGCCACTCCCTTCACACACCTCTGGCCTGTTGCCGAAGTTGTAAAGGGAAGCGTAGTGGGCCCCAGCGCCGAGAACTGCGCAGACAAGGAGAAAGGCGCCTACACCGGTGAAGTTTCAGCTGCCATGCTCAAGTCGGCAGGCTGCCAGTACACCATCCTCGGGCACAGCGAGCGTCGTCAGTATTACGGCGAGACCGACGCCAAACTCGTCGAGAAGACCCGTCTCGCCCTCTCAGAAGGCCTTGACGTAATCCTCTGCGTAGGCGAAAACCTCGAAGAGAGGGAGGCAGGCAAGCATTTCGATGTCTGCAAGACCCAAATCGAGTCCGTCCTCTTCAACTTCACCGCCGAAGAACTCAAGCACATCATCGTAGCTTACGAGCCCGTATGGGCCATCGGAACCGGCAAGACCGCCACTTCAGAGCAGGCCGAAGAGATACACGCATTCATCCGCAAGACAATTGCCGACAAATTCGGAGCCGAGAGCGCCGAAGAAATCAGCATCCTCTATGGCGGAAGCTGCAAACCCTCGAATGCAAAGGAACTCTTCGCTCAGAAAGACATCGACGGCGGCCTCATCGGAGGCGCAGCCCTCAAGGCCGAGGATTTCATTCAAATCGCACTGTCATTCTAAGCGATTCGGGACTGAACCACAGCCAAGCCGTATCGCCCTCGAGTTTAACGACTTCGAGGGCGATTTCTTTTCGCTCCTCGAACCCGCGGGCCCCGCTCCAGAGAAGATCGGCCACAATCATCTCCCCTTCCGCCGTCGGAAGCGAAGCGAGCGAAACCGAATAGAACGCGCTCATATTATCGGTATGCGCGCGGAAGACGCAATTCTGCAGATTGTAGGTGTACTGGCAGTCGGCCGGGGTGAAAGCAAACACCCTCTGACGGCCGGCCTCGAAGCGAAGAGTGCTGTCGGTAAGGAATTCCGGCGTATAGGTATGGCTGCCGCACGATGAGAGCAAAAGACCTGCGGCAAAGGCACTCAGCCGAAAAGACCGGAATCCGCGCCTAACCCCTCTCCCGGCGCGGAAAAGAGCGGATACGATATGACATCTGCAACTGCTCATTTGGCGGAAACATTTTTCACTATCACATCAGTACTGCCATCGGGACGGAGCACTTCGGCACGCAGCACGCCGCTCACTTTCACGGTGTACATGCCAAGAGCATCGGGCCCGATCTCAACCCCGTCGTAAGTCCAGCGCACCGAAACGGCATCGGGGGCATTGTACACCATCAGCGGGATACGCGAACCCTTGCGGATGGATCCGTCAGCGGTGCGCTCCGCGTCGTTCAGATAAATGTATGGGAAGGTGTTGCGCTCATCATATATAAGCATCTGCACACTCGCGGTGGTACTGAAAGCCACCCCTCCCGAAACGAGTTTCAAGTCAATCTTGTAGATGCTGGGGGTCAGATAGCTCGTACTCGGCTCAAGCCCCTCAAGGACAGCGCAACACAACGCGTCCGGACTGAGTTCAAGCCTCATACTGCCCTCCGTGCGCCCGGCCCGGCTCCACGAAACCACACAACTGTCCACAGCGCCAAGCAGCGAAGAGTCCACATGCCAGGTGAGGATGCATCCGCTCTGCAACACGGTTCGAGAAACCAGTTCAAATGGCTTTATCACATTGAAAGTCACTGACGAATCGCTCTCAACACGTATGTCGGTAAGGGCCAGAGGGCTCTGCGTACCGTCCCAGGCCCGCCACGAGGGGGACGAATCGCTGGTAAAACTGCCTTCTCTGAAGAAGACCTCCGAAACGGAAGACGCATCTCCCGAGGCCTCCACCAGGTCGGCGCACTGATGCGAGGGATTGCAGTTGACCTGGGGCGTATCGAGGCTCCAGCGCTCGGCAGCCGTAAGGTCACGGCCGTAAAGGGTCGAATAACCGGCGTTCCGGGTGCTCCGGTCGATATGGTGGACAAGAAGGCCGGAGCCGCCCAATGCTTTGTCCCAACCGGACTCGGCGCGGCATTCGAAAAGATAATAATCACCCTCCATCAACGTGGGGGCGTAGAGATAACTGTGTTCGCCGGGGCGGAGCGTATAGCTGCCCACGGCAAGAGTATCGGCCCGCCAGGCATGCGGGCAAAGGAAACCGGCGGCATCGAGGCAATCGTATTCCACGGCCCCGAACGCCGGCGGCGTACGCCCATCATCATTCCTGTTGCCACGATCCATAATGCTCAAAGAGCCCCACAGGGCCTCGCTCAAACCGCGGCTTCCATCGCCGTCGGCATCATATAGATCGACAAGCCCGAGCGAATGGGCGAACTCATGGCAGAATGTTCCGAGGCCAAGCGGAAGGCCGTCCTGAAACTCGCTCACGGCCGAGAAAGAGAGTATCTGCCGCTGATCGGCGGCAAGATAACGGCGCAGACGGTCGAACTGAGGCCAGATGACACCGCCCGAAAATATGATGCAGACGTTATCGACTATCTTGTCGGAATCGGAATCGTAAAGCGAGAAATCGAGTTGGGCGTCAGAGGCCCGGACAGCCTCGGCAACGGCCTGACGCACCGAGGAATTGTCGTAAGTGCCCGTCAGAGCGACTTCGGGGCCAAGGTCGAAGACATATTCCCTCGCAGGAGCGAACTGATCGCTGAAATAACGTCCCGCCTCGGCAAGAAGACTGTCCCAATGCTCTGATGGCGAGACAAAAGGGGTTTCAGCCAGACTGGCCCGCAGGACAATTACATGCCTTTGCTCCGCCACGCAGATTTGCGCGACCATCAGAGCAATGGCGGAAAAGAGCAGTTTCCTCAGGCGGGCCATAGCAAAAAGCAAAGGGCCGGAACCTCACGGCTGCCGACCCTAAGACGTGTACTAAAACCTAAACCTGCACTATAGATGCAGAAAAGGTTCAGAACGTTGCAAAGTTTCTTGAAAAAATTACTTGCTAGCAGCAACAGAAGCTTTACGGAACTCCTTGAGGTCCTTCATAAGCTCGAGAGCGGCCTTGCGAGCGCGTGCACCAGCAGCCTTGTTGCCCTTAACTACCTGAGCCTCGGCGTCCTTCTGGAAAGCAGCGATCTCAGCATTGATCTTTTCAACGAGAGTTTTCATCTTGATTTGGTTTTAATGGTTTATAAAAAATGTGTAGTAATTTCTCAAAAGCACTGCAAGATAATTATTTAATGAATAAAAAACAACTTTTGGCAAGAAAAATTCATTTTGTGCCGCATTTTGCATTCAAATAATTCATTGCACGCTCGGCCCCCATAAAAGCCCAGGTCTGAATGCCTGAGGCAACTTTCTCGGAGATGGCTTTCATCGCCCCCTGCTCTTCGGCAGAAAGCGGCCCGAGAACATAGTCCACCTGAGAGCCCTGCGAGAACTCGTGCCCGACTCCGAGCCGGAT
Organism: Candidatus Cryptobacteroides sp.; assembly: GCA_045597785.1. Taxonomy (GTDB): domain Bacteria; phylum Bacteroidota; class Bacteroidia; order Bacteroidales; family UBA932; genus Cryptobacteroides. The sequence continues at coordinate 12,521 of JAZLKT010000064.1, read as the reverse complement.
ACGGGCGTATTCCTGAGTCTCAAGGCATTCGGCGATGTTCTTGAGGCCGTTGTGCCCGCCGTCACTGCCGTTCTTGCGCATACGCACTGCCCCGAAGGGCAGATTAATGTCGTCACACACCACAATGCAGCGGTCTACGGTCACCGGGAGTTTCTGAAGATAGTACCTCAAGGCCTTGCCGCTGAGATTCATATAGGTCGAGGGCTTGAGCAGATAGAACGTGCGTCCCTTCATCTGGAGCACGGCCAAATCGCCGTAGCGCTGGCTTGAAAAAGAGATGTTGGACGCCTGAGCCCAGGCATCCAACACCATAAAACCCATATTATGACGGGTTTGAGCATACTCGGGGCCAATATTTCCAAGACCCGCTACAAGATAGCTTTCACCTGCCATAACCGGTGGGGGAAAGATTATTCAGCGTCTGCCTTTGCAGAGTTGCGTGTGCTTGCAACGGCGCAGATGATGGCGTCTTTGTCAGTAAGGACGGTGAGTCCTTCGAACTTGAGAGCACCAGCCTTGATCTTCTGATCGAGACCGAGGTCGCTGATGTCGACGGTAACGTCGTCGGGAAGGTTCTTCATAAGACCGCTGATCCTGATGCTGCGGGCGTTCTGAGTGAACTTACCACCGAGCTGGACACCCTTTGAGTGGCCGCTGATCTTGACGGGGACGTTGATTGCGATGGGTTTCTCCTCGTTCACGGCAAGGAAATCCACGTGCAGGCACTTGTCGCTTACGGGGTGGAACTGGAGTTCATGAAGAACTGCCGTATATGTCTTGTCACCGAGTTTGAGGTCGATGATGTGAGCCTTGGGAGTGTCGGTAACACCCTTGAGGGCTTTTTCGTCAACTGTAAAGAGTACGTTTTCGATTCCGGCGCCATAGAGGTTGCAGGGAACGAGACCCTGTGCACGGAATGCTTTGATGGTGGCCTTGTTGCCAACCTGGCGGAGTTCACCGCTGAGTTCGAAATGTTGCATTTGTGTCTGTTGTTAAAATGTGTTACTCAGTCTTGGGTCACAAGGGCCCTCGACCCCATTGCACCAAAACCGCTTACACGGTTTTTGCTCTGCTAGTAACGGTCTTCTGAAGAAACGGTGAGTTTCTTGCGACCGTGCGCACGACGTGCTGCAAGCACGCGGCGTCCATTGGCTGTAGCCATACGCTCGCGGAATCCGTGTTTGTTGATTCTCTTGCGTTTTGAGGGTTGGAATGTCCTTTTCATATCAGTAAATTGTTATTTCGCTTTTTGGGAGGGCAAAGATATCATTTTCTTATCTCAATTACAAATTTTTCGGCAAAATACTCATCGTCGAGCCAATCGCTTATCTTCCACACGCTCACCTTGCCCGGGTCGACCTTGCAGCGTGAGCAGAAAACCGACAGTTCATCCAGCACGTCTCCGCCCTTCAGGGCGAGGATACGCTCGCGGAAACGGTCTTTTACCCACGGGTAGAACTTGTCCAGGGTGGTCACAGCGCGCGTGACGACAATGTCGAACTTGCCGGGAAGCGACTCCGCGCGGGCGTTGACGCACTGCACGTTCCCGAGGCCGAGGCCGGCGGCCACTTCCGATGCCACGAGAATCTTCTTTCCTATGCTGTCGCAGAGGGTGAAGGAAGTGTCGGGCCACACCATTGCCAGAGGGATGCCGGGAAAGCCTCCCCCGGTACCCACATCAAGCACACTCTTCCCGGACGGGTCCAGACCCGCCTGCTCCATGTACGCGGCTATCGCGAGCGAATGCAGGATATGGTGCTCGTAGAGCATGCCGATGTCTTTGCGCGACACCACGTTTATCTTTTCGTTCCAGTCGCGGTACAGTTCGACCGCGCGTGAGAAACCGCTCTTATCTACCGTAAGCATTGTGCAGAGTATTGAGAAGTTTGTCGGTCGGGCAGTCCTTCATCAGCACGGTCTTTTCGCCGTCCAGAAGATAGGTTGAAGGGATGGCCCGGATATGGTAGAGACCATCCCAGTCGGAGAGGTCGTCGTCGACCGGTATGTTCACCAGCACCACTTCACCGCTCGCGAGGAGTTCCTGCAGGAGAGCATCGGCCTCGAAAGCGGCCTTGATGTCCTTGCATGCATGGCACTCTATATTGCCGAAAAGCACTATTATGAAGTCCGCGCCCTGCACGCCGTGCAAAGTCCGCGTGCGGCCGCGCTCGTCGTAGTATACGAAATCGCCCGCCGTCGTGCCGATAGGATTCAGGCGGCATTGTTCCACGAGCGGGTTCCCGGGCTGGAGGACAGAGAGCATCTCGCCCCAGAAGTCTTCGTCCCGCATAGGCGAATTGGGATCGTAAAGGTAGAGTTCCGCCACGGTCGAAACGCCGGGGATATGCCCAATTCTGCGGGCACAGGCGCGCATGGCCTCAAGCGCATCGGCCCGGTTCTCAAGGCTCCCGCAGATGAAGATGAAGTTCGAAAACTGCTGTTCGAACTCACCTTTCGGTACTCCCAGCACATAAAGGGAGTCCGAGTGCCAGGACCTGCCGGAAGTATCGGCCGTAAAGGCATCCCAGAAATGCACTGCAAGCCATTCCGCAGGGGAACTGACAATGGCCGGAATCTGCACCCGCGGGAACGGCCGCGTCTGAAGCGCCTGCTTGCGCTCCCCGCATGCCGCGGCGCACAGCACCACGCACAGCGCCGCAATAAGTCTATTTGCTGCTTTCATCTTTCAATTTGTCCATTATGGCCTTCGCCCTGCGTATTCGGGTGCGTACCGTGTTAAGTTCCATCTGAAGTTCGTCGGCTATCTCTTTGTACTGCATCTCCTCTATGAAGCGGCAGCGCGCCACGTCACGGTAGATGTCGGGCAGGCCGTCGATGAGCACCTGCGTTTCGTTTGTATCCTCGTCGTGGATGATGCTGTCCAGAGGCGAGCCGGCTCCGTCGTCGGACATATCGGCCGCCTGCGGAGAGGAGATGTCGAGCGAGACCGTCTGCCGTGCGGAGCGGTTCTCCGATTCGAGCGTGTCGAGCGCCGTATTGTGCGCTATGGTACGCAGCCAGGTGATGAACTGCGAACGCGACGGGTCGTACGAGCTTATCTGCCGGAAGGCTTTTTCGAAGCTTTTCGAGCAGATGTCGTCGATATAGAAGTCGTCCACGCCCTTGACTGTGGTACGGATATAAGAGCGGAGCGCTCCGATGTGCGTATCCCAAAGGGCCGTGAAAGCGGTGCCGTCACCTATGCGGGCAAGGCGGATGAGTTCGTCAATGGGCTTCGAGCCAGTCCTTTCCATAATTGCATTCTACTGTGAGCGGTACGCTCAGTGAAACTACGTTTTCCATACAGCCGGTGAGGATGGCCTTTACAGTCTCTATCTCGCCTTCGGGGACTTCGAGCACCAGTTCGTCGTGTATCTGCAGCACCATGCGGGCCTGCATGCCCCGGTCGCGAAGAGTCCTGTCGACAGCTATCATCGCAAGTTTGATGATATCAGCCGCCGAGCCCTGGATGGGCGCATTGACGGCATTGCGCTCGGCCACTGCACGCAGATTGGCATTGTGCGAATTCACGTCGGGCACATAGCGCCGGCGGCCGAAGATGGTCTCGACATAACCGTTCCCGCGAGCGAATTCGAGGGTATAGTCGATGAACGACTTGATGCTCGGAAACTGTACGAAATAGTCTTCTATGATGCCGGCGGCCTCTTTGCGGCCTATGCGCAGACGCTGGGCCAGGCCGAAGGCCGAAATGCCGTACATGATACCGAAATTGGCTGTCTTCGCAATGCGGCGGTCATCCCGCGTAACCTCCTCGAGAGGTTTGTGGAATATCTTCGCGGCCATCGCACTGTGCACGTCGGCCCCGTCGCGGAAAGCGCTTATCATATTGGCATCGCCGCAGAAATGCGCCATCAGGCGAAGTTCTATCTGCGAATAGTCGGCCGACATTATCACCCAGCCGTCGGGCGCGGTGAATGCGCGGCGTATCTCGCGGCCCTCGTCGGTGCGGACGGGGATGTTCTGCAGGTTGGGAGACGAGCTCGAAAGCCGTCCCGTACTGGTAAGAGCCTGATTGAAAGTGGTATGCACACGGCCGTCGGAAGGGCTTATGAAAAGTGGGAACGGCTCTATGTAGGTACTTAGCAGTTTCCGCGTGCCGCGGTATTCGAGTATGGCATCGATAATGGGATGATGTATCTCAAGAAGCGTCTCTTCGTCCGTGGGCCAGTTGCCCTTGACAGGCTTTTTGGCACCGGGGACGAGCTGAAGTTTTTCGAAGATCACATCGCCCACCTGTTTGGGGCTCGCGACGTTGAGGGCCGGTTCCCCGGCGAGGGAGCGCACGCGGGCCTCGGCGGCCATCATTCTCTCTCTCAAGGTGTTGGCAAAACTTTGCAGACAAAGCGGATCGACCTTCACGCCGGCGCGTTCCATACGCGAAAGCACGCCGAGCAGGGGTTCCTCTATTTCATCATAAAGTTTGAGCGTGGAGCCGAGCTCCTTGCGGAGGATTACGGCAAGAGTCCAGATTGCGCATACACGCCGCGGCCGCTCGTCAGAAGCAGCGCCACCCTCCTCATCTTCGCCTTCGAGGCCGAAGAGATCCATAGGCTCTGCCGCTACCGAAGTGTCGGATTCAAGGGAAAGGCCGAGGTACTGCGCGGCGAGCTGGCCGAGGCCATGGCTGCGCTCGGCATTTACCAGATAATGCATCAGAGAGATGTCCTCGAGGTAGCCTTCGAGCGATGTTCCTTCGGCGGCGAGCGAATTCATAACCGCCTTGAGGTCGCAGCCGCGCTTGACTATCCTTTTATCTTCAAGGACAGCACGGAAATCTTCCGTCCGCCCTTCGGCATATCGGTTGCCGACGGCGAGCAGCATCTTCCCTCCCTCGGAAAGCAGTGCGCAGGCCCCGGACTCCACGGCTTCCGCGCAGATTGTCTCAGGGGCGGTCGGAACCGGAGAGATGTCTTCCGCACGGGCCCGGCCGGCCGCCTCGACAGCCGCACCGCTCGGCGCAACGCTCAGGGAGGCATCTTCTCCGGAATACCCTTTGAACGAAGGATCGAGGTTCAGACGGCGCTTCAGGGAACGCATTTCATAATGGTCGAAAAGAGCCGCGGCATCGGTACCGAAAACGCTCTTCAGAGCCATCTCGGCAGCCGATACAGGCACATCGATATCAGTCTTTATGGTAACGAGTTCGCGGCTGAGTTCTATATGCCCTGCCGCAGATTCGAACATCGCTCGCTGCTTGTCGGAGAGTTCGGCCAGATGTTCATAAATGCCGGCTACGGAGCCGTACTTCCGTATCAGCTTGCCGGCACCGACAGGACCCACGCCCTGCACGCCGGGCACATTGTCCGAGGCGTCTCCGCACAGGGTAAGGACGTCAATCACCTGCAAGGGGTTGTCGATGCCGTGCTTTTCACATATCTGAGCAGGGCCGTAGATTTCGGCATCACCGCCTCCCTTGGCCGGACGGTACTGGATGATGTGCTCCTCCACCAGCTGGCCATAGTCCTTGTCGGGCGAGACCATATACACGTCGAAGCCCTCGCGGGCGAAACGCTTGGCTGCAGAGCCTATGACATCGTCGGCCTCGAAGCCGGGTATCATCAGCACCGGGATACCCAGAGACCTCACAATCGCGGTGAGAGGTTCGAGGGCATCAATCACGAGCTGCGGAGTTTCGCTGCGGTTGGCTTTATATTCGGGATAGAGTTTGTTGCGGAAAGTTCCTCCGGGAGGGTCGAATGCCACAGCGATGTGGCTGGGCTTTTCCCGCTCTATGAGTTCGAGCAGATACTTGGTGAAACCGAAGAGGATGGACGTGTCCACTCCCTTGCTGTTCACCATAGGCCTTCCGAGGAAGGCGTAATACATTTTGAAGACGAGCGCATGCCCGTCAATCAGAAAAAGTTTCATAGACTCCAAAATTATGAAACTTTTTGAAGATATGAAACTTTTCAGAGGAAAGATTCGGGGTGCCGTCGCTGCAGGCGGCAATCTGATACGCGTAGCGCCATCGGTTTGATTTCTTGCGTGAAAATGATTAATTTCGCGTGATATTGCGAAACTGATCATGACAAAACCGATTGTAGCGCTCATTTACGATTTCGACGGCACCCTGTCGCCGGGCAACATGCAGGAATTCGGGTTCATCCAGGCCATAGGCAAGACCCCGGAAGAATTCTGGACCCTGAGTGACGGCATAGCCATAGGCCAGGACGCATCGAACGTGCTCGCCTACATGAAGATGATGTTCGACGAAGCGAAGCGTTGCGGCATCCCGCTGCGTCGCGAGGATTTCCGCAAATTCGGAGCCGACATCGAACTCTTCGAAGGTGTGCGGGGCTGGTTCAGCCTTGTAAATGCCTACGGTGCGTCCAAGGGCGTGAGGATAGAGCACTATATCAATTCCAGCGGCTTGAAGGAGATCATCGAAGGTTCCCCCATAGCCGACGAGTTCAAGCATATCTTCGCCGGCACGTTCATCTACGACGAAGCCGGAGAGGCCTGCTGGCCCGGCATAGCCGTGGATTACACGGCCAAGACACAGTTCCTTTTCAAGATTTCGAAGGGCATTTTCTCCTCGCGCGACAACAAGATGGTCAATTCGTCGATGTCGGACGACAAGAAACGCATCCTCTTCCCGCATATGATCTACTTCGGCGACGGAGAGACCGATGTACCCTGCATGAAGATAGTCGGAATGTTCGGCGGCAACTCCATTGCAGTCTATAACCCGCAGAGCGAGAAAAAGCGCGACGCTGCCCGCAAGCTCAAACGCCAGGGGCGCGTGCGTTTCGCCGTTCCGGCACGCTATACGGCCGATTCGGAGGCTTTCACCGTCGTTAAGGCAATTATCGACAAGATAGTCGCCGACGTGCAGATAGCCCGTCTCGAGAAGTAATGTGAAACAATTATTATAATTACGGAAATGAAACGATTCATTGCAGCCTGCGCAGTTATGATGCTCCTTGCATCCTCCGCAGCCTTTGCACGCGAGAAGAAAGAGAACTTCCCTCTTCCCGAAAACGAGGTCAGCGTTTCCTATGGTTTTGCTTCGGCCCAATCGATTCTCGCCTCATTCGTAGGGGTGCTCGGTACGGCATTCGCTCTCGGAGCCGTCAGACCCGAAATCAAACCGTATGGAAACTTCATCCTCGAATATCAGCACGCCTCGAACACCCTTTTCTCCTGGGGCGGCACCCTGTATTGCGAGCCTTATACACTGGCATTCTCGCAATACGCCGGTAAGGATGAAGCCGGAAACAGCATCTACGAACCGGCCGACGGCAAACCCACGTATTTCGTGGGCGTGATGCCTTCGTGCAAGACATACTGGTTCAACCGTGAGCACTTCGGAATGTACAGTCATTTCGGGCTCGGTGTGATGGCCGCCATATCTTCAGCCACAACCACGACCGAAGAAGCCGAGGACGGAAGCGTCAAGGAAGTCTATGTTCCCTCCAAAGCGCAGATTCTCCCTGCCATCCAGCTCGGACTGCTCTGTGCCGATTTCGGCGGCGAAAAGGTCCGCGGATTCCTCGAAGTGGGCTTCGGCACGGAAGGTCTTCTGCAGGCAGGTATCAAATACGCATTCTGACAGTATGAAAGGAATAGTTCTCGCCGGAGGTTCCGGCACGCGTCTTTTTCCCATCACCAAAGGCGTGAGCAAACAGCTTCTGCCCATTTATGACAAGCCTATGGTATATTATCCCGTGTCGGTGCTCATGCAGGCCGGCATCAGGGATATTCTCATAATAAGCACGCCTCAGGACCTGCCGGGCTTCCGCAGGCTTCTCGGCGACGGGTCCGAATTCGGTGTCAGCTTCAGCTATGCCGAGCAGCCCAGCCCCGACGGTCTCGCCCAGGCCTTCATAATCGGCCGCGAATTCATAGGCAACGACAGCGTCTGCCTTGTTCTGGGAGACAACATCTTCCACGGCGCCGGCCTTGAGGGTATGCTCATAAAAGCCGTGAAAGTGGCGGAAGAACAGAATCTCGCCACCATTTTCGGCTACGAGGTCAAGGACCCCGAGCGCTACGGCGTGGCGGAGTTCGACCCTTCGGGCAAATGCATCAGTATAGAGGAAAAACCGGCTCAACCCAAGAGCAATTATGCCGTTGTCGGGCTCTACTTCTACCCCAACAGGGTGGTGGATGTGGCGGCAAATGTCAAGCCTTCGGCACGCGGAGAGCTCGAAATCACTTCCGTCAACCAGACGTTCCTCGAAGACGGGCAGCTTCAGGTACAGTGCTTCCCGCGAGGGTTTGCCTGGCTCGACACGGGTACGCACGACTCGCTGGCAGAGGCTTCCATCTTCGTTGAAACGCTCGAAAAGCGAACGGGCATGAAGATAGCCTGTCTCGAAGAGATAGCATGGCGCGCGGGCTGGATAGATGACGCCCGTCTTCGCGATGTAGCCGCCCCCATGGCCCGCAACCAGTACGGAGAATACCTTCTGAAACTACTACGTTAAATACAAACAAAAAACAGATTAATGAAAACATTCAAATTTCTTTCAATTGCCCTGGTTTGCAGCCTTGCGGCAATTTCATGCAACAAAGACAAGAAACCGGTTCCCGAAACAACCCAGATCAACCGCGTGGCAGCGGCAGCCCAGCATTTCGTAGATGCAATCGATACCGCATCTCTCGCCGAGAGGGTACGTCAGACCTTAATCATTGCACAGGACTTCTATTCACTCGAAGACAACGAAAAAACTCTTGAGCCGTTCATAACCGACATCGACAGGATTATCGAAGAGATGGTTCAGAATGACACGACAACAGTTGCCGAGGCGACAGAAACCACACGCAAGCTCCTCAAAATCGAGTGCACTGAGATTCTCGACCTTACCCGTTTCGCAGCCAAATACGTTCTGACCCAGAAAGGATATACAAAAGAGGAGTGCAATCATATTATCGTCGAACTTACCGGCAAGGACGGAGTCACCTCAAAACTTGAAATCAACTTCTCCGGCAAGAACAACAGCCTTCTTGTAAACCACATCGACGACCTTTACTGGGAATACGATGATGAAAGGAATCAGCGTGATATCGAATATCACAGTACCACCCACTTCGTTCTTCCCGGCAAGCTCGAAGTCACTCTCACCCACGGCAAGACAAAGATTGCCAGCCTGACCATCAGCGACTCGCTCGAAACCGACACCCTCGAGGACCCTTCACTCCTCACTGAAAAGAACAGCCTCAGCGTCAAGCTTACGGTAGGTATGTACACCGCATCGCTTTCGGCCACCACAGGAGACAAGAAGATAAAGGCTTCAGCCTCGCTCAAGAGCGGCAAGACCACGATGATAGGTGTCAGCGCCAGCGTTGACGGCATTGTCATCGAAGAAGAAGGAGAGGAGGGATACGTGTTCAAAGATGATGTTGTAGGAAAAGCTTCCGTTTCACTCGACCTTATGGGCGAAGTGCAGTTGAAAGGCACTACTCCTTCCGTGGCGGAGCTGATCAAAGCAGCCGAATTCGACGATGTTCGCACCATGGAGCAGATTGTGGAAGATACCAACAACAATTTCAGCGCAGGTGTTTACTACAACTACGGCGACCACAAGCACGCCAGCATCAAGGCTGCCGTTGTCAAAGAGGAGGCCGACTGGGATGTAAATGGCGACTGGGTCGTTGATGAACAGGATATCGAGGAATACGCCACCCTCGTTGTATATTTCGAGAACAATACCGCATTCTCGACCCTCGAGAAAATCTTCGCTACCGAGCAGTTCAACGACATTTTCAACAAGGGAATGGAGAAGATCGAGTACCTCGCCTACGTTCTTAACGGAGGCGAATACGACGAAGAAGACTAATCACAGCCGATGAATTTTTTACGGTCTGCGACTTTGCTGGCGCTTGTTCTGGTTTGCGCCGGGGCAAGGGCGCAGACCGTTGTTTATAGCATTGACTCAACCGTAGTCAGTTCGCACCGAAAGACCCTCGAAGTATCCGGAGGCCTTTCGGGAACGCTGGACATGGATATGTCTCTGCTCGAAAAGAGCCTTCCGAAAGTATTGGGGAACTCCGACCCCCTGCGCATGATGCGATTTCTTCCCGGGGTGAGTACCGGGTCGGAATTCGATGGCGGGATACATATCCTCGGTGCCGAGAACGGACACAATGACATCTCCATAGACGGAGTCCCGGTCTACGGGGTAAGCCATCTGCTCGGCTTGTTTTCGGTTTTCAGTCCCACCCACTACGGGTCCATGAGTTTTGCCCAGCAAGCTTCAGGGGCCAGACTCGGGGGCGAGGTGACAATGCATCTGCAGGACACTCTATGCCATAGGGCCGGGGGCGACCTTACCCTCGGGCCGATGGCCTCGCAAGGCACTGTATGCATGCCTGTCGGCGGGAAATCGGCTCTGTACCTTTCGGCGCGCGCATCGATGCTGAACACTTTCTACAGCAGCTGGTTGAAGATAAACAACAGCCAGCTGGCCTACGGGTTCAAGGATTTCAACGCCACCTGGCTCTTTCAGCCCGGGGCGAAGGATATGCTGTGGGTCGATGCATATCACGGGCGTGACAAGGCCGGAATGTTCACCCGGCAACTTGTCGCTGACCTTGGTTTTGTCTGGCAGAATTCGCTTGCATCATTGCACTGGAAGCATAGCGGCGAAGGTTTCTCTATGGAGCAGGTGCTTTACTACAGCAACTACAGTTCGGTTCTCGACCTGTCACAGGAACTTGTCACAGGCACTATGCCGGCAGGCATCACGACAGCCGGCTACAAATGCTCGGTTCAAACCCCCGTGGGCCCGGAAGGCCGGTTCGGAGCCGACTTCGATGCGGCATCGCACCGCGTCATTCCGCAGACTCCCCTGCTCAGCGTTTACGAAGACGGGCGGACAACACCCTCCCAGCACGGGACGGAAGTCTCGCTGGCCGCTCACCTGGGCTGGCCGCTCGGCGAGGCAGTCGCTTTGGAAGCCGGAGCACGCGGACACTTCTACCGGAGCCCCGAAGACAGGCCGTTCTGGGGCCTGTCTCCATACGGAAAAGTCTCGCTCGACCTGTTCCGATTCGGCACGTTCGGGCTTCAGGCCGGATACAGGCATCAGTATATCTTCCAGACCGGTCCGACGGACATCGGTTTCCCCACCGAATACTGGCTTCTGACCGGAGAGCTGTGCGAACCGCAGACTTCGCTCTACGCCATCCTTTCCTATGACCTGGCCTTCGGGCGCGGAATGTATTCGCTTTCGGCAAATGCCTATGCCAAGAGCCTGGACGGTCAGGCCGAGCAGCGCGACATAATCTTCGATATCGTCGATCCTTCGTACAGCCTCGCGGATGCACTGCTCAAGGGCAAGGGCTTCAACTACGGGCTGAACCTTATGCTTTCGAAGAATGCCGGAAAATTCACGGGCTGGCTCAGCTACGCCTGGGGCCGGGCTTTGAGGCAGTTCGAGGGGAATGCCTGGTCACCTTCGTCGCATGAACGTCTGCACGAACTGAACCTTGTGGGTACGATGCACTGCGGGGAATGGGATTTCGGCGGCACCTTCATCGCGGCATCAGGGGCACCCTACACCCCAGCCGACTACATTTATCTCGAATCCGGAGTCATATTGGCTCATTTCGCCGGACATAATTCCGGCCGGTTGAAGCCATACGTCAGGCTCGACCTGAGCGCTACGCGCGAACTGTTCGCGAAGAACGGGCAACGGCTCGAAGCGAACTTCTCACTTTTCAATGCACTCGGGCGGCGGAACGAGACAGGTTATCGCATACGCATAACGGACGACAGTTTCGAATATACCGCCAACAGTTTCATGATGCGCTGGATGCCTTCGTTGAGCCTCAATTACAAATTCTGAGCATGACCGCACGTTTACGAGTTATTCCTTTTCTTGCCGCCGCACTGCTGTGCGCCTGCACTCCGGAGGAGCAGCCGCTGCCCCGCAAACTGGTTGTGGACGGATACATCGGCAGTTCTGCGGCCCCGCAGGTATGTCTTACCTGGACTCTCAGTACGCAGGGCGGCAGGCATCTGACAAGCGACGTGGCAGACATCTTCGCGCACGACGCGAAGGTTATTGTCAGTGACGGCAGCACCGAAGTGTACCTTGTCGAAATGTATGCGGGCGATACATTCCCTCAGTTCTACTATACTACCGGCGAACTGAGCGGCGAGGCCGGCAAAACATATACTCTCCGTGTTGAGACGCCAGAGGCCGGGATAACGGCATCGACCAGCATTCCTGCGCCCATCACGCTCGATTCGCTTGTCTGCAAGCGTAGCGAAGCCGCCGAAGACATGTATTCCGTCGTTGCGTGCTTTACCGTACCCCATTCGGCCCCCTCCGGGATGTGCAGACTTTTCGTCCGTGCCGATGGATGGTATATGTCTTCGTACGGCACTCTTGTCGATTTGTATGGCCAGAGCGGCGATTCGGCGGCAATGACAGCCGAAATCAACGGCGACCAGGCCCGCGTAAAGCTTATGCCCCCGACGGGGCTGAACAGTTTCTTGAAAGGTCCGTACTTCTCCGCCGGACAAACTATATCTGTCCGTCTGTGCACTA
>JAZLKT010000063.1:0-2874 GCA_045597785.1 Candidatus Cryptobacteroides sp. | reverse complement strand
CCTTGATTTTTCAGTTTCGGCAAAGGTGAATCAGATTTTTCAGATGGCAAGGCGGAGAAGTGAACGCTTACTGAAGGTCGGCGACGATGCGTCTTGCGATTTCGCGGTTGAATTTGTATTCAAGGAAGCTGCCGTCGGGACTGCGTTTGCCGGGAGTGTCGGAGCCGTGGCCGTTGTCGATGAGAATTTTCATAGTGCTGCAAGGTTTGTGCAGCTCAACGGATTCCAATGACAAAGATACGGAAGTTATGATGATTCATGAAATTTATGTACTTTTGTAATGATGAACGTCACATTCAGTGGATTCATTATAATTCGTACAGGCCCGAGCGTAGCGATACGTCCGGGCCCTTTGTATAATTTCAGTACATTCTCAGTACATTTTTGCGGAACAGAAAAAGAAAATCCGCAGTAGAGCAAACTCTATTGCGGATTGATGAGGTGCCTAGCGGAATTGAACCGCTCTAACTGGTTTTGCAGACCAGTGCCTAACCTCCCGGCCCAAGCACCTTGTGAGATGCAAAGGTATATAAAAGTTTTTGAAATGCAAAGAAATGGATTAACTTCGCCTTCCGTTATGAAAGATACAGGTTCTTCGATTCTCGCGGGCATCTGCATAGGTATTGCAGGTTGGGTAAATCTGGCACTTGCCGGAGTTGGAAAAGGCATTCCCGGTGCCATCATCTTTGCGTTCGGACTTCTTGCCGTCGTGCACTACAAACTCCGTCTGTACACAGGTACGGCAGGGTTTATCCAGAGTGCCGCAGAACTGCCTCATCTGCTGTGGATTCTGCTCGGAAACATCGTCGGAACGCTGCTCGTTGCAGGCCTTGCAAGGCTCTCGCCGCTGCCGATCTGCGATAACGCTGCGAACATCCTCGCCGCCCGCACCGCCATCGGGCCGCTGAAAGCCGGTCTTCTTGCGATAGGCTGCGGCTTCATAATGACCACGGCCGTTCAGTTCGGCAGGGAGGGGAAGTATCTGCTTATCCTTTTCGGAGTGCCGGCGTTCATCATCTGCGGTTTTCCGCACTGCATTGCCGATGCCTTCTATATTCTGGCTTCGCCCTGGAGTACGTACACTTTCGGCACGCTGCTGCTTTACGTCGCCCTTGTGGTGGGCAACTTCATCGGCTGCAACCTCTACCGCGTGCTGATAAAACTTTAGTTGAATAACAGTCCCCACGCTTTACGGAAACAGGGCCCTTTCTGGAAATCCAGGAAGGGCCCCGTCTGAAAAGGGGAACCGTTATTCCACGTACTGCCCTTTGCGGCGCCAGTTGAAAATGCCTATCACAGCGAACACGAGGTAGGCGAAATAGAGCGTTGACATCCAGTACAGACCCTGGCTTGCGAAAAGCACTATGCCGGTTACGTTGGCCACCAGCCAGAGATACCACTGCTCGATATACGACTTGGTAAGCCACCAGGCAGCAAAGACGGTAAGTATCAGCAGAGCGCTGTCGGCCAGCGGAGCAGGGTCGCTCGTCTTGGTCAGAAGCCAGAAAATCAGCGCACCACCCACCAGAATGGCCGCTATGGAAAGAACCGCTGTCTTTCGGGGCAGGCGCACGATATGGAGCGAACCCTTCTCGGTCTTGCCGTCAAGTTTCTTCCACTGGGCAATTCCGATGATACCCATCGTGAACATATAGACGTTAAGCCCGACAGTAGCCCAGATATTGTTGTGGAACGCCACCGTTCCGGCGGCGACGCAGGTGATAAGGTCAGCATACCACATCCACTTGTGCTGCAGAACCTGCATCACAATATAGATGACACCGAACACCAGCGAGGCAATCTCTATTGCCTTGAAAATCATCTCTGTGTTCATAATTATGCGCGGAATCCTTTTTCGAGCAGCGCCTGCACTTCGTCCAGCAGGGAATCATCCTTCGCGGCGAAAACCAGGATTGCAAGTACTCCCTTGCGAATCTCGCAGGAGATGAAACGCATAGGGGAGTCGTCCTCGCAGAGGGCCTCGAATGCATAAGCGTTGCGGTTGTTGAACTTGAGCTTTCCGATGGGGCAGAAATCCTCGGGGTCGGTCTCGTCGAAGCCCACCGTATCGGCGTAGTTGGCAAAAGCCTGGTCTTCGGCTGTCTCTCCCTCGGGCATGTCGCCTACATAGATGTCAATGCGGGCGTCATCCCGGCCCTTGCCGGAGAGTGTCGCCTCGGCGTGGCTGATTTCGACACCTGATTCGTCCAGGAAAGTGTCCTGCTCAGACTTCCAGCCGGCGGGAAGTGTAAGATTGATCTGATATGCCATAGTAGTATCAATATTTGATTTCGAATTTCTGAGGTCTCTCGGCTGCACGTGCATAAGTGCGCCCGTAGCGGTCTGTGACAATGACAGTTATGTCGGTGTCGGCATCGGGGGCTGTAACGCTGAACATATGGTCGGTGGTGTATGCCGGATAGCTGATGCTGTAATTGTGCGAATATTCGTAGGCTTCGTACGCGGTCAGGTACAGAGGGTCGTAGACGTCACTCAAATGCGTTACCGGAAGACTTGCTCCGCTTTCTGTCTTTACGGATATTGTCCACGAAGGATCCCAGTCCCAGACATTGATGAGCACCTTGTTGTCGGTGCGTGTGCCTATGTAGTCGGCGGCCGTGGCCTTGAAATCGCTCTTCGAACAGTAAGCCGAGAGGTCTATGCAATTGCGGTCGTAGATACGCATCTGGTAGTCATCCGCGCAGCCAGTACCCTTGAAACGGGTGGTGAAACTGCTTCCGCTCACATCCATCACACGGTATCCGCCCGGGGCCCCGTCGCCGCTGAGGTGCAGGCCCGGATAGTTGAGCCCAGTCATCCACCATGCCCCGCACACGGCACCCGAGTTGTTCTCGTACACGTGCACGCTGCTCG
>JAZLKT010000062.1:0-14227 GCA_045597785.1 Candidatus Cryptobacteroides sp. | reverse complement strand
CGCCGCCGTGTGCTCCCCGGCCGCCGTAGGTGTCCACGATTATCTTGCGGCCGGTAAGACCGGTGTCGCCTGCAGGCCCGCCGATGACGAATTTGCCGGTGGGGTTGACGTGCAGGATGAAGTTTCCGTCGAAAAGGGCGGCTGTCTCCGCGGGGAGGCTCTCGATGAGCCGGGGAAGCACGATGCCCCGCACATCGTCTTCGATGCGCCTGTGCATTGCTTCTTCGGTATCGAACTCGTCGTGCTGGGTGCTGAGCACTATCGTGTGCACACGCAGGGGCTTGTGCTTGGCCGAGAATTCGATGGTGAACTGGCTCTTGGCATCGGGCCGCAGGTAGGGCATCAGTTCGCAGTGATTGTGACGGATGTCGGAAAGCACCATCAGCAGTTTGTGCGAAAGCGAGAGGGCGAAAGGCATATATTCCTGCGTGTCGCGGCAGGCATAGCCGAACATTATGCCCTGATCGCCCGCGCCTTGGGCAAGGGCGTCCTCGCGCGAGACGCCGCGGTTGATGTCGGCGCTCTGTTCGTGGATGGTGGAGATGATTCCCGCGGAGTCGGCATCAAATCCGTATTCGCTCTTTGTGTAGCCGATGCGGCGGATGACGCGGCGTGCGGTTTCCTGGATGTCCACATAGGCGTTTTCGGAGCGGACTTCGCCGCCCACTACCACAAGACCTGCGGTACAGAAGGTTTCACAAGCTACGTGCGCACAGGAATCCTGGCGCAGGAATTCATCAAGAATTGCATCTGAAATCTGGTCGGCGACCTTGTCGGGATGGCCTTCGGAGACACTCTCCGACGTGAAGAGATAATTCATCATTTTAGCATTTTTTAGACGCGAGGTTGCAAGCAGTCAAATCTGTCCTCGTAGGCGTATTGGGTGCAAAGATAGCAAAAATGTTGATAACTCCGTTGATAAAATGCTATTGGCGCGATACTATTTGTGTGCTACCTTTGCGCCCGTAAAAAATATATATAATTGTTATTTTTCTTATGAAAAAAACTATCAAAACTCTGTTGTCGTCTTTGGCGATGACTCTTTTTGCAGTTTCTGCCTACGCGCAGGTAACTACTTCCACCATCGCAGGTAAGGTTTCCGATGCTCAGGGAACCGTTGCCGGTGCTCCCGTTGTGGCGACTTACGTTCCCACAGGCGCTGTTTACTATTCGGTTACTGACAACAACGGTAACTATCGCATCAACAATGTAACTCCCGGTGGCCCCTACACCGTAACAGTTGAGATGCTCGGTTACGCCAAGGCTGAGATTCAGGGCATTAACGCGCCCCTTGCCGACGTCATCGAAATCGACGCAGTCCTTAGGGACGAGTCCATTGCCCTTGATGCTGCCGTTCTTACCTCCGATGCTTCAGAGGCCGGTATGAATGTCCGCCGTTCCGGTGCCGGCACTGCAGTGAGCCAGAAGACACTGTCGAATCTCCCTTCAGTAAGCCGCAGCCTCAACGACGTGCTCGCACTTACTCCCCAGGCTTCCAACACCACTTCGGGTATTGCAGTCGGTGGCGGTAACTACCGTGGTTCTTCGGTTACTGTAGACGGTGCCGCTTTCAACAACGCATTCGGTATCGGAAGCAACCTCCCCGCAGGTGGTGCGCCTATCTCAATCGATGCCATCGAGCAGATGAGTATCAACATCACTCCTTTCGACGTTCGCCAGAGCGGTTTCACCGGAGGCTCGATCAATGCCGTTACCAAGAGCGGCTCCAACGAGTTCAAGGCTTCCGTTTACAACTACTACACAAGCCAGGACACCCGTGGCTACAAGGTAGGTGACGCTGAGGTTGCCAACAACGACATGCTCAACAATACCGTAGGCTTCACCGTAGGTGGTCCTATCATCAAGGATAAACTCTTCTTCTTCGTCAATGGCGAGTACAGCTTCGACACCGTTCCCGGTTCAAGCACCGAGGCTCGTCCCGACGCTTCGGCAGAGTGGGGTGACGGCAAGAACTACAACCGTCCCACCGTTGCCCAGATGGACGAAATGAAGGCTTACGTAGGCAGCAAGTTCGGTTACAACCCCGGCCGTTACCAGGGCTTCTCTCTCGAGACTCCCGACTATAAGGTTCTCGCCCGCATCGACTGGCTCATCAACGACGACAACAAACTCAATGTCCGTTTCAGCCACACTCACAACTACTATTCTTCAAGCCCCAGCTCTTCAATGAGCCCTATCGGCGGAACCAACTCTGCATACGTTTACAACGGAACCGACGTTAAGTTCAACCGCTACTCGGCAGGCCGTCAGTCTGCATACGCAATGCCTTATGAGGCTGCCCGCTACTACCAGGAGCAGAACTTCACATCAATCGCTGCCGAACTCAACAGCCGCCTCTTCGACGGAAACGGCAACAATATGCTCCGCTTTTCCTACTCTCACCAGAACGAGCCCCGCTCTTTCGTAGGCGACCTCTTCCCTACAGTCGATATCCTCAGCAAGGACGGCGTTACCGGAACTGATACCGACGCCATCCTCACCACTATCGGTGTCGATCCTTTCACATACGGAAACCTTCGTGAAGTTGCCATCGTAACGGCTACCGACGAGTTCACATACCATGTAGGCATCAACAACATCATCGCCGGTCTCAGCTATGAGTGGAACCGCTCGAAGAACGGTTATATGCAGGGTGGTGCAGGCTGGTACATCTACGATTCATTCGATTCATTCAAGAATGATGTCGAGAACCCCAGCGCCAGCACCGGTCCCGTCGCATTCATGATCACTCACGCCAACCTTGACGATCCTACCCAGCAGGCATTCCCTTCATTCGACTACAACCAGTTCTCGGCTTACGTTCAGGATGAGATTTCTATCTCCGACTACTTCAAGCTGACTGCCGGTCTGCGTCTCGAACTCCCTCTCATCTCTATCCCTACCGACAATAACAACAAGGCATTTGCCGAAATCGCAAAGGCCAACCCCGGTACTTCATTCGAAGGTCTCAGCACTGCCGACGTTCCCGCTGCACGCGTAAGCGTATCGCCCCGTCTCGGCTTCAACTGGGATGTCCTCAAGAACCGCAGCCTCATAGTTCGTGGTGGTACAGGTATCTATACCGGCCGCATTCCCAACGTATGGCTCGTATCCGCTATCGGAAACGGAAACTGCATCCAGTATCAGGGTATCTACAAGGACGTGATGTCTGACGGCACCAACAAATACGGTATCCACTTCCATCAGGACCGCAAGGACGTCATCAACCAGCTCTATGGCACGACTCCTTTCGAGAAGAAGGATCTTGACGCACCCTCGGCTACTACCATTATCAGCAAGGATCTCAAGATGCCTTCAAGCTGGAAGTCATCTCTCGCTATCGACGCCAAACTCCCCGGTGGCATCAAGGCTACTCTCGAGGGCGTGTTCAGCAAGAACTACAACGAGGTTTACGCCTATGGTCTTAACTGGAAGAAAGACGGTGAAGTTACTCTTCCCGGCGAGCCTGCTGCCCGTGAGAAATGGGTAAGCGAAGGTGTAAGCGGAGGCAAGGTCGGTGGTTACCTTCTCAAGAATACCGACCTCAGCGGACACTACTATTCAGTAACCGCACAGCTCAGCAAGAGCTTCGACTTCGGTCTCGACCTCAGCGCAGCTTATACTCACAGCGGTGCAACCAGCCTCTCTGACGGTAATGGCGACCAGGTATCCGAGTTTGCAAACACATATACCCTCAACGGAAGTGTTTCTCCCTGCCTCGGCAATGCTTTCTATGTAGCTCCCAACCGTGTAATTGCCAATGCTCTCTACACAATCAAGGAAGGCAACCGCACAGCTACCAAGCTCAGTGCCTTCTATGAGGGATACAACATCGGCTACATCAGCAGCTACTCATACTCAAGGGTATCTTACCTTATGAACAATGTCAGCGGCGGTGTCAACGGCGCTTCCCAGCTTATCTACATCCCTACCGATGCAGAACTTGAGGCTATGCCTTTCGCCGATGCTGAGAACAAGGCTGCCTATGCAGACTTCCTTGCAAGCGACAAGTACACAAGCAAACATCGTGGAGAATATTCAGTTCGTAACGGCGCCAAGGCTCCCTGGCTCAACAGGCTTAACATCCGCGCCGCTCAGGATATCTACTTCGACGTTGCCGGCCGCACCCAGACCCTCGAGCTCGGTGTCGACATCAAGAATGTAGGCAACCTCATCAACAGCGACTGGGGTGTTTACAAGCTGATGAGCAGCAACACTATCCTCAACTGGGACGGTGCCAACTACACCTTCACCGCTCCCGAGTGGAACAACTTCAAGGACCTTTCTTCAACCTGGCAGATTCTCTTCAGCGCCAAGTGGTTCTTCTAGTGTGTCACAGCTGAGTTGATATTCTTCTCGGAATCAAATATTTTTGAGGGGTGGCTTTCCGGCCACCCCTTTTTTTGTTTTTTCTATCGCGGAAATTTTGTAAATTTGCGTCGGTTCGAACGCATCAAATATTTGATACATATGAAAAAACTCGTTCTGTTTCTGTTGTCATTGTCCGTGGCAATGGCTTTTGCCGTTTCTGCCGGTGCCCAGATAACAACTTCGGCTATTGAGGGTACCGTTTCGGACGATTCCGGAGAGGCTCTTGCCGGTGCTGTTGTCACAGCCATCCACACCCCCACGGGTTCACAGTACTATGCAGTTGCCAACGACAGGGGTCATTGGGCAATCAACGGTATGCGTACCGGCGGTCCGTATGAGGTTGTCGTCTCATTCATCGGAATGGGCGAACTCAAATACGAAGGCATAACCCTCAAACTCGGCGATCCCTACGTGATCGATGCCGTTATGAAGGCCAGCAACGAACTCGATGCCGTCGTTGTCGTGAGCGAAAGTTCTTTCAATGCCAGCAAGACCGGCGCCGGAGCGAGTTTCGGCCTGCAGCAGGTGGAAAGCATCCCCAATATCAGCCGCAGCGTGCTTGACGTCGTGAAATATACTCCCCAGGCGGTTGCTTCAAAACAGGGTGGTATTTCGATAGGCGGCGCCAGCAGCCGTTACAACAGCTTCCAGATAGACGGTGCCGTAGCTAATGACAGTTTCGGCCTCAGTTCCGACGGAACGAACGGCTCCAACGTAGGTGCCAACCCCATCTCGAGGGATGCCGTTGAGGAAATTCAGGTCGTTGTGGCTCCTTTCGACGTAAGGCAGAGCGGTTTTACGGGCGGCGGCATCAACGCCATCACCAAGTCCGGAACCAACAAGGTCAAGGGAACGTTCTACTCGCACTACTACAACCAGGACTTCATCGGTACGACCGCCGGTCCCACCGATCTGAGCAATCCTCTCGCCCTTTCTTCGGCTCTCGAGACCCTCTATGATGCCGACGGCAACAAGACCGGGTTCGGAAAGCGTCAGAAATACGAGAGCCAGTACAATATGATTGTCGGTGCCACCGTAGGTGCGCCTATCATAAAGAACAAGCTCTTTGCTTTCGTGAGTGTCGAGTATTCCGACAACGTCCGCACGAACATCTATTCTCCCCGCAACGGTTCTTATGACACTTCGGCCACCGCTACCGACGACCGCAGGCTCAAGACTCCCGTCACTCTTGCCGACGGCTCGGTTCACAATTACCTCGACCCCGATCTCGCCCAGGCCGTTATCGACAAGTACATAAGCCTTTATTCGGTTGACGGAAAGGATATCAAGGGCAATCCTGTATCGGAAGGCTTCGAACCCCAGCAGCTCAATACGAAGAGCATAAACTTCCTCACCCGTCTGGACTGGAACATCAACGACAGCAATCACCTGATGTTCCGCTACCAGCTCCTCAATGCCAACAAGGAGCGCCGCGACCAGGGTTACAAGACCTATTATTTCAACAACTCCAATTTCGACCACGTAAACAGCACGCATACCCTGGTGGGCGAACTCAACTCGCGCATTTCGGACAACATCCACAACGAGCTCCGCGCTACTGCCGTCCTTACCGACGAGAGCCGTCACGTGCCTTATGTGCTGCCTACAATCTATACCAACGGAGACAACACCATAGTTGACATAGGAACGGGTTACTGCTCGTATATCAACAAGGTGCTCGTGAATACCTATACTCTCGAAGACAATCTGAGCATAGCTCTCGGCGACCATCGCCTCACCTTCGGTACGCACAACGAACTCTACTCGTTCGCCAATGCGTACAGGACCTATGCCACCGGCCAGTACGAGTTTGCCACCATAGCCGACTTTATGGATCAGGCCCCCGGACACATTACGGCCAGCCAGTTCAAGTACAATTATGCCGACCCCGCTGTTGCCGGAGTTGACGGTCCCGACTGGTTCGCTGTCACCAAGGCTCTCCAACTCGGCTTCTATGCCCAGGACGAGTGGAAACCCAGCAGGGAATTCTCCCTTACCTATGGCCTCCGCGGTGACGTCCCGATGCTTCTGAACAAGCCTTCGGTGAACGAAGGGTACAATGCAAAGGCCGAAGACTACAGCACCGACGCTTCTGAGCAGGTTGGCGTTGTCCCCGGCGCGAAACTCCTTCTTTCGCCCAGGGTCGGATTCCGCTTCTTCCTCAACGACGACCACAGCACCCTGCTGCGGGGCGGCGCCGGCATCTTCACCGGACGCGTGCCTTTCGTATGGCTCTCGAATGCGTATAACAACACAGGCGTCGAGACGAAGAGCATAACCATCAGCGACCCCAATATGCTGGAACTCCTGCCCATCACGACAGATCCCTACAACGACATCGTTCTTGGTGACAAGTTCACTTACTATACCAGCAACGCAACCGGCAATACGGTTTCGGCTGCCAGTGCCCTCAATGCCGACGGAAGCCTGAAACCAAACTATTCGGCCAACAAGGGCGTGCAGGGAAGCGGCGCAGGTGCCACCATCAACACCCTCAACAAGAACTTCAAGTATCCCCAGGTGTTCCGCGTCAACCTCGGTCTCGACCAGGAATTTGCGAACGGCTGGAAACTCACTTTCGACGCCATTTTCAGCAAGTCGTTCAACAACATCTATTTCAAGAATATCGCTCTTGAAGAGAAGGGACGTCTTCTGCCTGTCGGGGCGGCTTCGCCCTCTGCCAGCACGGCCTACTATCAGCCCAAGACCACCGACTACAAGACAATCATCGCCCTCACGAACACGAACAAGGGTTACGCTTATTCGGCCAGCGTCAAGGCCGAGAAGCACTTCGAGTTCGGCCTGGACGTTATGGCGTCCTACACCTACGGACACTCATATTCGTGCAATGACGGACTCTCGAGCCAGGCCGCTTCGAACCTCAGTACGCTCAAGGCCGTGGACATCAACAATCCCGAGCTCTCGTACTCGCTCTACGATACTCCGCACAAGGTAAATGCCGTGCTTTCATACACCTCGCCCATCTACGGCGGCCGTTTCCGTACACACGCAACGCTCGCCTATACCGGAACATCCGGCCAGAGGTATTCATACGTCTATTACGACACCACAAGTTCGGACGTGAACGGTGATGGAACAACCCAGAATACGCTGATGTACATCCCCACCGAGACCGAGATAATGCAGATGAGCTGGAGCAAGCCTACCGACGCTCTGCTGGTAGAGGAAGCCATTGCTGAAGACCCTTACCTGGCCTCGCACCGCGGACAGTGGAGCGAGCGCAATGCCGCCATCTCGCCCTTCGAGCATCACTTCGACCTTCAGCTCGCTGAGGACATATTCTACGATACGGCATCGAAGCGCAAGGTTCAGATTACCTTCGATCTCGTGAACGCTTCGAACCTCCTCAACAGGGAGTGGGGCCTTTACTATTCCAGCAGTATCTACAAGAGCATTCTCAATGTCGATTCCATCAGCAAGGATACTGCCGGCAACTGGACTCCCAAGTATTCGTACAAGGCTGACCACGGATTCTCGCTCACCGACTTCAATTCGAGGTGGCGCTGCCAGCTCGGCATCAAGTTCACTTTCTAGCAAATACAATCAATCCATAATTAATTCATAAAATGAAAAAGATTTTCAAGCTTTTAGCTGTTGCTCTTCCGCTGGTGGGCGTTCTCGCCTCCTGCGGCGGCAATGAGCCGGTCGTGAATCCTCCCAAGAATGCCACGACCCTCTCGATCGACCCCACAAGTGCCGCAGGTGTTGCCGCACGTGGTGCCGAGCCCATTGAGATTACCGTCACTTCCGACGGTAAGTGGATGGTAGTCAATTCCCTTGCCTGGGTCAGCGTTGAACCCGCGTCAGGTAACGGAAATGCTACTGTAACTGTGACAGTTGCTGACAACTACGAAGGAGAAAGTATGCTCGCTCCCCGCAGCGGATCATTCTCCATCGTTGCAACCGAGACTCTGTCATCTACCTTCACCATCAGCCAGGAAGGTGATCCGGAGCTTCTTGTAGCCAAGATTCCTTACGAGATCGACTTCAAGACCGACCAGACCAACTGGACAATTGAGGATGTTCTCGTTCCCGAGGCTCTTACCACCCTTTGGCTTGTCGATCCCAGCTATGGCTACAAGGCCAGCGGCTTTGCAAACAATACAAGCTACGCTTCGGAGGGCTGGCTCATTTCGCCCACATTCGACCTTACCGACCAGAGTGTCGCTATTCTCAGCTTCTCTCACGCTATGAACAAGTCGAAGAAGGCTCCCGAAGAGTTCGTTTCAGTATGGGTCAAGAAGACAAGCGATACCGATTGGACCCCCCTTACCGTTCCCACCTATCCCGCAGGAACCAGCTGGACATTCGTTGATTCCGGCGAAATCGACCTTTCGGAATACTGTGGAGACAAGATCAAACTCGGTTTCCGTTATACCAGCGAGGATGGTGATTCCGGCACCTGGGAGATCGGCACCTTAAAGATAGGCAACGACGCTTCTCCCAAGTTCGGTGTTGAGCAGGCCGGTCTCGAGCAGACTGTGAACGCGCTTACCACCACCGCCAAATTCAATGTCACCGGCAATGTGGATTGGACAGTAGAGTGCCCCGACGGCGTTACTGCCAATCCTGCAGGCGGCAAGGGTGTTTCAACCGTTACCCTTACCTTCCCCAAGAACGAGGGCACGGAGAACGTCGTTTACGAAGTGACGGTAAAGACCGTAGCTGCCGTTGACGTGAATGAATTCACCGTCAGGATTACCCAGACGACTCTTGCCGACATCGAGTTCAAGACTCTTGCCGAAGTCATCGCCGAAGGCCCTCAGGACAATGCCGCTGCAACCGACGTGCTCGTAGTCGCTGTCGGAAGCACCAACTCGGTATTCTATGATGGAACAGCCTATATGTACGCCTACGACAGGGAAAAGGTCTGCAAGGTAGGCGACAAGGTAAAACTCATCGGTGCCACCACCATCTACAATGGCGTTCCCGAATGGAACAACCCCGGCATCGAGGTTCTCAGCAGTAACAATGCCGTTGATCGCCCTGAACCCGCTACTCTTGATGAGGCCGCTCTCGCCGCACTTGCCGAGACTCCCGTAATCAAGTATGCTTACATCGAAGGCGCAAAGGACGGTTACTATATCACACTTGGTGAGCAGAAAGTCAATCTTTACTCCAACGAGACTCTCCCCAACGGAGATTACAAGATTTGGGGTTACACCATCGGTTACTATGCAAAGAACGCCTGCACCAACTTCGTTGTAAGTTCATACGAGGCGGATCTTCCCGTTGACGAGACCGTTTACAAGAACTGCGCGGAACTTTCTGCTGCAATCATCGATGCCGGTCAGAACGGTGGTGAATTCAAGGTGGATTTCGAGGACTGGGTTGAGGTTACTTACATCAACGGCAAATATGAATATGTTCAGGATGCTAAGGGCGGACTTCTTCTCTATGGCGATTTCGTTACCGAGTTTGCAAAACTCGGCGGCCAGGGCCTGCGTTTCAAAGGCGCCCTTACCGTTACCGGTACAACTTATCGCAACAATCCTCAGGTTACCGGAATCAAGGCCGGCACCGAGACTATCACAAAAGACTGGAATGCTACCTGGCCTTGTGCAACGCTCACTCTCAGTGAACTTCTTACCAACTTCAACAAGTATGTGAACTGCAAGGTGAAGGTCGACGGAGTCAGCGTTACCGACGGATGGCAGGGAAGTACCGACCAAAGCGGTAAAGTGAAGGTTGGAGACAACGAGATCAATGTTTTTGCCAAGAGCAAGACCGACACCCTTAATGTCAAGACCGGCTGTGAAGGTAATATCGTAGGCTGGCCCGCCATCGACACCGACGGTAATCAGATCTGCTTCTGGCCCGCAGACTATGCTGCCGGCAAGAGCTTCTTCACCGTTACCAAGGAAGCCACAGGCGGCGAAGGCGGCGGTGGTGACGAGGAACCCGTCTACACCAACTGCGGTGAACTCAATGCCGCTATCCTCGCAGGTGCCACGGAGTTCAAGTGCAACTTCAGCAATTGGGCGGAAATTACTCTCGGAGCTTATGACGAGAAGAGCCTCTTCGTTCAGGATGCTACGGGCGGTGTTCTCATTTACAATGCCGATCTCGTGACTGCCCTCAAGACTAAGGCGGGCAAATCTTCTGCTGCCGGTCTCCAGGGATTCGCCCTCAAGGGAGAATTCTCGGGCGGTGCCACTCTTTATAGCGGACTTCCCGAGGTGACTTCGCTTGAAATCGGAGCCAACACCACTATCAATTACGCAGGAAACTATCCTTGCAAGACCATCACTTCAATCGCCGACCTTCTTGCTGACTACAACAAGTATATGAACTGCAAGGTGGTCATCAACGGCGTTGATGTTACCGACGGTTTCTCTGGCACTGACAGGAACGGAAAGGTTAAACTCGGAGATAGCGAGATTGCCGTTTACGTTAAGAATACTGGTGTTTCCGACGTTGTTACAACCGGTTCGAAGGGTAAGATCGTTGCCTGGGTCGGCATCAACAACGGCACAAAGCAGCTTACATTCTGGAACAGCGGCAATTTCACTGCCAGCAGTATGGTTTCGACGGTGACGATGCCTACATCCGCAAGCCTTGAGCCCGGTGCCACACTTGAACTCAAAGCTACGACCAATTCTACCGCAACTATCACCTACTCCTCGTCCAACAAGGATGTTGCTACCGTAAGTGAGGCCGGTGTTGTCACTGCCGTTGCCGTTGGCGAGGCAGACATCACCGCGTCAGTAGCCGCTGACGGAGTGTACACCGCCGCTTCGGCTGTGTGCAAGGTTAGCGTTGTTGCCGATGCCGTTGAACCTGTCGTTCTTTCATTCCCGGACGATAACAGTGCCAATAATAAAGTAACGGATTATACGACGACCTGGACTGCAAAGAAAGGCGCTTACAGTTGGACCCTTTCCAACTTCAACAATAACAATTGGAATAACTGGACATATATCAAGTGTGGTAAAAAGAATACCGAACAAACCGCAACCATCGATACTGACGCTAAGTTCAGCAATCCTGTCAAGAGCGTTGTCATTTCGCCCAAGGCAATGACAAAGAGCCACGTGGTTTCAATCTCTCTCATTACGGCAACCGATGCTGCATTCTCGCAGAATGTAAAGACTGAAGTTACCCTTACACCTGCGGATGAGGGATTCCATACCGAGCAGGATGTGACATTCGCTGTTGGTACTCCTTCCAAGGATCTGTATTACAGGCTGGAGTTCAAATGCAATAATCCCAGTACTAGCAATGGTAGTATTACTCTGAACGCTGTCACATATAATTTCTAATAACTATTCTCTAATATCACTTTGAAGGCGGCCCGGTTTCGAGGCCGCCTTCTTTGTGATCACATGCAAAACTATGTGTTTAGTATAGATGGGATTAACAGTTAGGTACGTGTTCGACATCAATCGCTCCGCATTGAAAAAAAGCGTAGATACCGCCTTCCGAAACCTTGCTTTGCGGAGAAATTTGCAAAAACTCCGCTATTTTGTTTTCCGAAGCCCTGCCTTGCAGAGAATTTCGCAAAAACTCCGCAGAAACTGCCGGCATCGCGCGCGGCGAGGATGGCCATTTCTCGGAGGCACCCGCAGTCGCGCGCGAAACCTTCGCGATTCGCGGTCGCGCGGAGGTGGTGCCCGTCCTTTTTCCTCTTCGATCTTCCAACCTGAAATCACCTGCGGTGCTCAAGTATGACATCGAGTCCACTGTCGGTGTATGAAAATCATTTTTTTGCTTTAACTGTCCAAAGGTGAGGACAGTTTAGACAAAAAATCGACTGGCAGCACCACTGGGGGCGCCACGGGCAGCAAAACCTGAGGCGTCACCGGCAGCGTATTTGCGCCAGCAAATGAAAGCACAAAAGCCGCGGGGTATTATTGGGGCAGAGCCCCTCGGAAATGAAAGCGAAGCGCCGCTGCGGGAAGCTCCGGGGAGCGGCTCTCCTCGCGGCGGTAACAGGCGCGGCTGCGGTGGACTCTGGGGAATGGCCCTCCTCGCCGCGCCTTTTACCCGCCAGCCGGGACCTTCCTTGAAAAAGCCTTAAATCAAGGAAACTCCACTCTGCCTGATGTGACCCCCAAAAGTTTGGACGGATTATACTTTAGTTGATAGCGGGAGAACTCCCGGTTTTAGAACTGCATTTCAAAGGGACATCATTTCCTGTGTTTTGCAAGCAACGCGCGCCGCGAGGAGAGCCCTTCCTCCGAGCTCCCCGCAGCGGCGCCGCGTAGCAGCCCGGCTTCGTGGTCGCCGGGCTGCGGTGCTTACCTTGCATAGTTGTATTGCGTCTCATACTCCTTACGATATTGGATTGGACTCTTACCTCCCAAGCGAGACTTGATGCGCTTCTCGTTGTAGTATTTTATATATTCGTGAAGCTGCTCTTAGAAGTCTTCAACAGACTTGAAGTCCTGAAGATAAAGGAGTTCCGACTTGAGGAGGCCGAAGAAGTTCTCCATCATCGAGTTGTCAAGGCAGTTACCTTTCCTCGACAGCTACTGAGTTTTCCGGAAAAGAGGCCAAAAGTCGGAAAACTCTGCTCTGCCGTCCTCGCGTTTTCCGGAAAAAGGGCCTAAAGTCGGAAAACTCCTCTCTGCCAACCTCGCGTTTTCCGGAAAAAGGGCTAAAAGTCGGAAAACTCCGCTCTGCCTACCTCGCGTTTTCCGGAAAAAGGGC
Organism: Candidatus Cryptobacteroides sp.; assembly: GCA_045597785.1. Lineage (GTDB taxonomy): Bacteria > Bacteroidota > Bacteroidia > Bacteroidales > UBA932 > Cryptobacteroides. Next base: position 1,183 of record JAZLKT010000062.1, on the reverse strand, counting down.
TAAAAGTCGGAAAACTCTGCTCTGCTGTCCTCGAGTTTTCCGGAATAGAAGGCAAAAGTCGGAATACTCCACTTTCAGCTAACGAGTGGCGGCTTCCGCAGGGGGACCTTCCTTGAAAACAGCCGGAATAAAGGAAGGTGGCAGCTTCCGCAGGCTGCGCCAAACCGGGGCGGTGTGCAACTTGTAATCGTGTGGTGCAGATTTCCGGCCCCTGCAAGCATCGACACGCATACCGGTTTGCTTCCAGACCGAAATTGCAAAGGCCAAACACAGGGTTTTACCCCTGAGCCCTTTTTGTGCTTTTGCAAAAGTGTTATATATTTGCAGAAATGTTATACTTTTTGTGATATGGATACATCTTTGCGAACTGTCCAGACGGCCTTCAGGTTCTCTCCCGGTCTGGTAAAGGACATGAAAAACAAGGCAAGGCGCGAGGGAAAGAGCGTCAATGCCTACGTTGAAAACCTCATAAAGAAAGACATCGGCACCGAGTCCGAGCGCTATGAGGCGATATACCGCGAACTTGCCACGTGGACTCCGCCTAAAACGGTAAGGCCTGAAATAGAGGCATTGTCCAGATTTGCCGTCGAATACACGCAGGAAGAGATTGATGCCGATCCGAGACTTGCTTACCTTCTTGAAAAACATTGCAGATGAACAAGGTATTTCTTGACACAAACGTGCTTCTTGATATTATCGAGAACCGCGAGAAAAGGGATCTTGCGTGGCAGATTATCGAATGGTCGGCACGGGACCAGTTCCGAAGAGTGTATGTTTCAACTCTGACGATGGCGAATGCCGCCTTCGTGATACGTCGCCGCGGCGTGGATGAAATAAAAAAATGTATGTCTGAGTGTATGCATTTCTGCAACGTGCTTCCGATGAACGATATGCAGATTAACGAAGTCTGCCGCAACGGCACTTCGCCCGACTTCGAAGACAATCTGCAGATTATGTGCGCTGAATACGGAAACTGCGACGTAATCGTCACTTCCAACGTCGATCACTTCCGCGCTCACACCAACATCCCGGTTCTCTCTCCCGAAGACTTCGTGAGTCATTTCGGGAAATAGGCTTGTCCCGAGGAACGTTTCGCCGGTGGGCGGAGGCTGGTTTGCCGGGGCCCATGGTCGCCCGTGACCATGTGAACGGGTGTCGCGAGCGTAGCGAGTGACGGGATGGA
>JAZLKT010000061.1:0-25169 GCA_045597785.1 Candidatus Cryptobacteroides sp. | reverse complement strand
GCCCTCTCGGACGGCAGCTTTGCGCGCTGGAACGCCAAGGCAAGGGTGCTCCTTCCCGCTTTGGCCGCACTTGTCGTGCTGGGGCCGGCGATCGCCTCGGAAATCCGCTATGCCACTTACGAAGAAGTGAGCGAAGGAACTCTGGACGTGACTCTCGCCCAGTCGAACTTCGACCCTTATCACAAGCTCAAGGCGACGAGCCAGCGCGACCAGAATGCCCAGGTGGCGGAACTTCTCCGCACCGAACTCGACAGCATATACAGCGCTCCCGGGGCGGGGGAGGACGTGCGGCTCCTGATGCTGCCCGAGACTTTCACTTCGGATATATGGATGAACTGGCCGGAGGATTCGCCCACCTGGAGGACTTTCCAGGACGTGGTGGCCGGGTATCCCAATGTCAACCTCCTTTTCGGGGCCTCGGTTTACGAGCTTTTCAACCAGCGGAGCAAGCCTTCGATTCTGGCCAGGCCCTATGGGGGCAACGCGTGGTATGAATCGCATAATGCCGCTTTCCTTACCGACATTACCGGACGCACGGACCATTGCTATAAGAACAAACTTGTGGTGGGCACCGAGCTCACTCCGTATCCGAAGATTTTCGCTCCGCTTGATGACAAGCTTGGAGGCCTGATGGGCCGGTGCATAGGTCAGGGCTATGTCTCGACGCTTGACGTTGTGGCACGCGACAGCCTCGGGGCCGAGAATCGCCGTATCGCGGTGGGAGTGCCTATCTGCTACGAATCGGTGTATTCGGAGTATTGCACCGAATACGTGCACGCCGGCGCACAGGCGCTTTGCGTGATAACGAATGACGGCTGGTGGGGCGACACGCCCGGTTACCGGCAGCATTTCAGCTACTCGAGGATCAGGGCCATAGAGTTGAGGCGCGACGTGGCGCGTTGCGCGAATACCGGCATTTCGGGATTCATCGACCAGAAGGGCGATGTGCTCGAGCAGAGCGGCTGGTGGGTGCCCGATGCGATGAGCTCAAGCATCAATCTCAGTTCGCGCAGGACTTTCTTCGCGCGGCACGGCGATATCGCGGGCTCGATAGCCACCCTTGTTGCCGGCCTCCTGTTGCTGCTGCTCTGCGTGCAGTTCCTCACAAGTGTGAAAATTAAAAAGAATACAAGCAAGCGATGAAACGTACAGCTTTGTTCCCGGGGTCTTTCGACCCTTTTACCGCCGGCCATCTGAATATACTCAAGAGGGCCCTGACGATGTTCGACGAAGTGGTTGTGGCCGTGGGTGTCAATCAGGAGAAAAGCGGTTTCTACGATATGGAAACGCGCATCCGCATCATTCGCGAGGCAACTGAGGGTATCGAAGGCGTTTCCGTCATCAAATATGACGGCCTCACCGTAGATATCTGCCGCTCACTTGGTATCAACCATATAGTCCGGGGCGTGCGCAACATGATCGATTTCGAGATGGAGCGCTCGATCGCCGATGCCAACAGGCGTTTTGCTCCGAACATCGAAACGATAATCCTCCCGACTGCACAGGAGTTCGCCCATATATCGTCTTCGGCGGTGAGGGACATACTCCGCCATCACGGCGACACTTCGATGTTCGAACCCGAAGGGGTTACTTTGCCACCGTTTGACTCCGATGCCAGATGAAACTCTGCCTGACAGCATGCCTTACCGCTCTTCTGACGTTTGCCGGTGTGTCTGCGCCCTGTGCCGTGTCGCCCGGCCCTATGCCGGAACCGCCCTCGGCCGATGTGGCGCCATCTGACGGTCCGGACAGCCCCTACAGCGGGATGGACGGCATCCTGGAACAGTATTACGAGGCTCTTCTTACAGCCTCGGACGAGGAGAAGGAGGCCGAGATGGACTATCTCATCGGCTCGTGCAGGGATTCGCTGCTGCGGCAGCATATCGCCTCGTCCATCTTTGCACATTACAAGGATTCGCCCCTGATGGGCGAGGAAGCCGTGGCGCTGCATGTCTATGACCGCTGGTTCGCCGACGGGGGAGTGCGCTTCCCGACTGAGCAGGAAGGGTTCGAGGCGGAGATGTTCGCCCTCTTCAACCGCAACTCCATGCTTTATATGCAGGCTCCGCTGCTCGATGTCTGTGGGCTTGACGGCGGAGAACTCACTCTGCCACTTGCGGGGAAACTCTGCGCTCTGTATTTCTACGACACATCCTGCAGCAAGTGCAAGGCCGTGACTTCGGTGCTGCCCTATGCGCTCGAGGCGTTCTATGAGAACCGTGATTCGCTCTGCACCCCGCTTACGCTCTGTATGTTCTACTCGGGCTCGGACGAAGGGGAATGGCGACGTTTTGCGGACGGCTTTTCCTGCACTTCGCCTCAGGTGGAGGTGGTGCATGCCTCTGATTTCGAGGCGGAAAGCGATTATCTGCGTGCCTACGCGGTACTCTCCACTCCGCAGCTTTTCCTCATTACGCCGGGCGGAATGATAATCGGCCGACGGCTTGAAGTGGATAATTTGGTGGAACTGCTTGATTTTTACTATCTTTACGAGCACAATGCGAAAGAAGAACAATAAACACGTTGATGCCGGGGCGTTTGCCCGTCAGAAGTTCTCGCTTCTGCGCCGCAACCGCCTGGTCGTGCGGCTGAACGACAGCGAGAAGGCCGCTCTCGATGAATACTGCGCAAGATGCAAAGCCAGCTCGCGTTCTGCTATGGTGCGCCAGATACTTATGGAAAAGGTCCTTCAGGGCCTCAGCGACACTCATCCCACGCTCTTTTAGGTGAACGTCCGCATTGAGAGCAGCTGGGCCGAAGCCCTGGCCGCCGAGTTCGACAAGCCGTATTTCGCTTCTCTTGCGGCCTGCCTGCACGACGAAAAGTCGCGCGGCTGCACCATCTATCCTCCGGGAAGTCAGGTCTTCCGTGCCTTCGACCTCTGCCCGCTCGACAAGGTCAAGGTCGTAATCCTCGGCCAGGACCCCTACCACGGCGAGGGACAGGCCATGGGTCTCAGTTTTTCGGTGCCCGAGGGCGTTCCGATGCCTCCGTCACTGCGAAATATTTACAAGGAGATAGAATCCGACCTCGGGGTGAGGATGAGTTCGAGCCCCGACCTGACACCCTGGGCGCAGCAGGGAGTGCTGCTGCTCAACGCTGTCCTGACAGTGCGCGCCGGCCAGCCCGCCTCTCACGGTGCAATAGGCTGGCAGCAGTTTACCGATGCCGTAATCTCAACAATATCGCAGCGCTGCAGCGGCGTGGTGTTCATGCTTTGGGGTAATTTCGCAAGGAGCAAGGCCCCTCTCATAGACGCTTCGAGCCATCTTGTGCTGGAAGCCGCCCATCCTTCGCCCCTGGCCCGCGGCGCGTTTTTCGGCTGCAGGCATTTCAGCCGGGCGAACGATTATCTTTCGTCAGTGGGCCGCGGCCCAATAGACTGGAAACTGTAGCATCTCACACATTTTTTTGTAAATTTGTCACCCCTCGGCAGGTGGCACGCGAATTGACCTGTGATGCGGGACCATATTTTACTGACAATTTGACAATATGAGATACGACGAGAATTTCCTTATGCCCTCTGGTGCTGAAGTAAGCATCATCCCTGTCGTTCAGGGCGACGGCGCTCCCAAGATAGACGAAAGCCAGCTGCCCCAGACCCTTCCGGTTCTGGCGCTGCGCGGTACGGTCATCTTTCCGGGTACCGTATATCCGATTACCATAGGCCGCGAGAAATCGATACACCTCATTCAGGAGGCCGAGAAGCACAACTACTTCATCGGCGCAATCCCGCAGCTCGACCCTGCCGTGGAAGAACCGCTCGAAGAGGACCTCTACCGCTTCGGTTGTGTGGCGCGGGTAATCAAAACCCTCGAAATGCCGGACGGCACTCTGACCGCAATCCTTCAGGCGTACAAGAGGATAGGGCTCGACTGCGTGGTGGAATATGACCCTTACATTACCGCCCGCGTGCACTATCTGCCCGACTATCTCGACCGCGAGGACAGCGCTGACATCAAGGCGATGGCGGCGTCGCTCAAGGAAAAGGCCGCGCAGCTCATCAAGGGTTCGAACATGGCTCCGAAGGAGGCGATATCGGCTCTGCGCGCCATTGACTCCTTCCCGTTCCTTGTGAATTTCATAGCCACGACTGTCGATATCGAGAATATCGACGAGAAGATAGACCTCCTGCAGTACGACGACGTCAAGGCCCGCGCGATGAAACTCCTGATGCTGCTCGACGCGCAGATACAGCTGTTCGATATCAAGCAGGAAATCAATCAGAAGGTAAAGCAGGAGATAGACCAGCAGCAGAGGGAGTATTATCTCAACAACCAGCTCCGCACCATTCAGGAGGAACTCGGAATGGATGGCGACGAGGAGCTCGACCGCTTCCGCGAAAGGGCCGCTACCAAGAAATGGAGTGAGCAGATGGCCGAAGTCTTCGAAAAGGAACTGGCCCGTCTGCAGAAATATAATCCGAATTCGCCAGATTACAGCGTTCAGTACAACTATATTGAGTTCCTGCTCGATTTGCCCTGGGGCGAGATGAGCGAAGACAACCTTGACCTTGCGCATGCGCAGAAGGTGCTCGACAAGGACCATTTCGGGCTCGACAGCATCAAGGACCGCATCATCGAGTACCTTGCCGTGCTCAAACTGAAGGGTAATATGAAGTCGCCCATCCTCTGTCTCTACGGCCCTCCGGGAGTGGGGAAGACCTCGCTGGGCAAGAGCGTGGCCCGCGCGCTGGGGCGCAAATACGTGCGTATTGCCCTTGGCGGCATGCACGATGAGGCCGAAATCCGCGGGCACCGCAAAACGTATGTGGGAGCCCTTCCCGGGCGCATCATGGCAGGCATCAAGAAAGCCGGAACGTCGAATCCTGTAATCGTTCTCGACGAAATCGACAAACTCGCATCCGACTTCAAGGGCGACCCGTCGTCGGCTCTTCTCGAGGCGCTCGATCCGGAGCAGAACTCGGCTTTCCACGACAACTACCTCGACCTCGATTACGACCTCTCCAACGTTCTCTTCATAACCACGGCCAACAGTATTGCCCCCGTACAGCCGGCTCTTCTTGACCGTATGGAGGTGATCAACGTCACCGGCTACCTCGCCGAGGAGAAGATGCAGATTGCAAAGAAGTACCTCGTTCCCAAGCAGCTCGAGGAACACGGCATCGAGCGCGGTGCGCTGACAATAAGCCCCAAGGCCCTTCGCGCCATAATCGACGAATATACTCACGAGTCGGGCGTGCGCAACCTCGAAAAGCAGGTGGCCAAGATAGCCCGCGTGACGGCAAAGAAGATTGCGCTCGGCCAGCCGTATCCTTCGGTGGTAGAACCCGAGCACCTCAAGGAGTACCTCGGCCTGCCCACGGCCCAGCACGACTCCCAGAAAGGCAACGAAGTGCCCGGCGTCGTGACCGGTCTCGCCTGGACACAGATGGGAGGCGAAATACTCTTTGTCGAGAGCAGCGTCTCGCAGGGCAAGGGCGTGATGACCATGACCGGAAACCTTGGTGACGTGATGAAGGAATCCGCCACCATCGCATATCAGTACATTAAGGCTCACCCCGCTCTGGCGAAAGTCACTTCCGAAGAATTCGCCGCCAAGGACATACACGTACACGTTCCCGAAGGAGCCACGCCCAAGGACGGCCCTTCGGCCGGTATTACCATGGTTACTTCTATGGTTTCGGCCCTGCGCGGTGCGGCAATACGCCGCCACGTGGCCATGACGGGCGAGATGACCCTCCGCGGCCGCGTCCTTCCGGTGGGCGGAATCAAGGAAAAGATACTTGCCGCCAAACGCGCAGGGGTCAAGACCATCGTCATCTGCGAGGAGAACCGCAAGGATATCGAGGATATCAAGGAGATATACGTCAAAGGACTCGAATTCCACTATGTGAACACCATCGAAGACGTTATTGATTTTGTATTTTGATTTGTAAAAAAAACGCAGTATTTTTGCACCTCGCAAAATGTAACCAAATTATTAATTGATATGACAAAGGCAGAAATCGTCAATGAGATCGCAAAGGCGACAGGCATTGAGAAGGCTCAGACCCTCAGGGTTGTTGAGTCATTTATGGAGTGTGTTAAGAATTCAGTAGCAAACGGAGACCCTGTTTACCTTCGCGGCTTCGGCAGTTTCATCCTCAAGCACCGTGCAACAAAGGCGGCCCGCAACATCAAGGCCCAGACAACTGTGATTGTTCCCGAGCACGATATCCCCGCATTCAAGCCTTCGAAGGAGTTCACCGCTGCAATCAAGTAATCCAAACATATTAAATTATGCCCAACGGAAAAAAGCATAAAAGGCACAAGATGGCCACACACAAACGCAAGAAGCGTTTGCGCAAGAATAGGCACAAGAAAAAGTAGTCGCATAAGGCCTGACGGGAGATCCGGCGGGCTTTTTGTTTTATTATCTAACAAACGTTAATGGAAGCTGAAAAACCTGTAAAAGACCTCATTGTGGAGGTCGGCGCTTCGGAGGTCAGGCTCGCGCTGATGGAAAACCATCGGCTCATCGAGTACAACCGCGAATCGAGCCAGGGCCACAGCTATTCGGTGGGGGACGTGTTCCTTGGAAGAGTCAAGAAACTTCTGCCCTCGCTGAACGCAGCTTTCGTCGATATCGGTGACAGCAAGGAGGCATTCGTGCACTACCTTGACCTTGGACTGTACTTCCAGGCTTTCGACAATTTCGTGAAGAAGTCCAATGCCAACACCGACCTTGCATCCCTCTATTCGCACACCCAGATAGGCCCTGCCCTCGAGAAGGAAGGCCGTATCGAGAGTGTGCTCGAGGTGGGGCAGATGATAGTCTGCCAGATTGTCAAGGAGCCTATATCGACAAAAGGGTCCAGGCTGACTGCAGAGATTTCGCTTGCAGGACGCAACATCGTGTTGCTCCCCTTCGCCCAGAAGGTCAGCGTTTCCCAGAAGATTTCTTCCCGCGAAGAGAAAAAGAGGCTTGAAACCCTCATGCGCAGCATCCTGCCGCGCAACTACGGAGCCATCATCCGCACTGCCGCAGAAGGCAAGAACGCGTCGGTGCTGGTGGCCGAAGCAAAGTCGCTCGTCGAGAAGTGGGAGAGCTCGTGGAAGAGGATAGCCACCGACAAGTCGGTCGGTCTCCTGTTTACCGAGTATTCCAAGACGACGACTGTCCTGAGGGACCTGCTCAACGACTCGTTCTCCAACGTATGGGTAGATGACGAGAAGATATACGACGAGACCCGTCAGTACATATCGCTCATATCGCCCGAGCAGGAGAAGATAGTTCGTCTTTACGACGGAAAGGAATCCATTTTCGACCATTTCGAGGTTACGCGTCAGATCAAGAGCAGCTTCGGCAAGGTAGTGCCCATGAAACAGGGCGCATATCTGGTTATCGAGACCACCGAAGCTCTCAATGTGATTGACGTGAACAGCGGCATCCGTTCCAAAACCAACGACCACGAGGAATATGCCTACGAGGTCAACCGCATCGCGGCTGAGGAAATCGCCCGCCAGATGCGTCTGCGCGATATGGGCGGCATCGTCATAGTCGATTTCATCGACATGGACAGCGCCGAGCACCGTAACGAGCTGTACAAGTACATGCAGGAACTGATGTCCACCGACAGGGCCAAGCACAACGTGCTGCCTCTGACCAAATTCGGTCTGATGCAGATTACCCGCCAGCGAATACGGCCCGTCACGCAGATTGAAACCGCCGAACAGTGCCCTCTGTGCCACGGCACGGGCAAGATTGCTTCGACGGTGGTTGTGGATGAGCAGATTGAACGTCGGCTTGCCTACTACGTTCAGGAAAAGGGTATCACCCGGCTCACACTCAAGGTCAGCCCCATTCTGGGGGCATACCTTACACGGGGGTTCAATTCCTTCGTGCGCAAATGGAAACGCAGATACGGATGCTCGCTCAAACTCGAGGAAGTGACCTCGTTCAGCATCCTGCAAAACGAATTCTACGACGAAAAAATGGAGGTTCTCGAATAGGGAACCTCTTTTTTTTAACCTTCAAAATATCTAACTTTGAAGGCTATGAACAAAATCAACTGCATCCCCATCCTTTTGTGTGTCCTGACGCTTGCCGCGTGCAAGCCCGCCACCAGTGCGCACAAGTCCAGACAATACAACGTAATGGTGCTCCAACCCACTTCCAGGGCCTTGAGCAGCACCTATTCCGCAACAATACGCGGCAAGCAGGATATCGACATCCGTCCCAAGGTATCGGGTTACATAACCGACATCAACGTGCGCGAAGGTGCGACGGTGAGCAAGGGCCAGACCCTCTTCGTGATAGACCAGACTACCTACGAGTCGGAACTGCAGACCGCCAGTGCCAATGTCGAAGTGGCCAAGGCCGCTGTCGCCGCCGCACAGCTGACTCTCGACTCGAAGGAGCAGCTCTACAAACAGGGCATCATCTCGGCCTATGACCTGCAGATGGCCCGCACTACGCTAGCGCGTGAGAAGGCCCAGCTTGCACAGGCCCAGGCCAATGAAACCAACGCCCGCAACAACTTCAACTATACGCTCGTCAAGAGCCCTGTGGACGGTGTTGTCGGCAGCCTTCCTTTCCGTGTCGGCGCGCTCGTGAGCCCGTCCGATGCCACTCCGCTGACTACGGTGTCCGACAACTCGGAGATGTATGTCTATTTCTCGATGACCGAAAGCCAGGTGCTTTCCCTGAGCCGCCAGTACGGCAGCCTCGACGGCATTCTCCGCAATATGCCCAGCCTCAAGCTCCAGCTCAGTGACGGTTCCATCTACAGCGAACCCGGCAGGGTTGAGGCCATAAGCGGTATCATCGACCCTACCACCGGATCGCTTGCTGTGCGCGCCAAATTCCCCAACCGGCAGAGGCTCCTGCTTTCGGGCGGAGCCGGCAATGTCATCCTTCCGCACAACCAGAGTAATTGCATAGTCATTCCGCAGTCTGCCACCTACGAGGTGCAGGACGTGGTTTATGCATACAAATACAGCGGCGGCAAGGCCGAATCGCACATCATCAACGTGTTCGAGATTTCGAACGGAAGGGAATATGTGGTTGAGAACGGCCTGAGCGCCGGCGATACGCTCGTAGTCGAAGGAGTCGGAATCCTGCGTGACGGAGCTGCAATAGACATACGCAAGGTTGTAGAGGCGCAGAAGTAATGAATATCAAGACATTCATAGACCGTCCGGTACTTTCGACGGTTATTTCGATAGTGATAGTCATAGGCGGTATCATAGGTCTCGCCGCCCTGCCTATCGAGCGCTACCCGAACATCGCTCCGCCGACCATCAATGTGAGCACTTCCTACACCGGTGCCAGCGCCGAGACGGTGATGAAGTCGGTCATCGTGCCTCTTGAAGAAGCTATCAACGGCGTGGAGAACATGACCTATATGTTTTCGCAGGCCACCAACAGCGGCTCCGCCAATGTGCAAGTGTTCTTCAAGCAGGGGACTAACCCCGATATGGCGGCCGTGAATGTGCAGAATTGCGTGAGCCGTGCGACCAGGAGCCTCCCGAGCGAGGTCAACGAGGTGGGTGTGACCGTGCGCAAGCGCCAGACCAACATCCTCGAAGGAATAGCCCTCTACTCGCCCGGCGGCTCGTACAACCGCGAATTCATATCGAATTACATCAAGATCAACCTCGTGCCGGGCATCAGCCGTATCCCGGGTGTCGGCGATGTCGACGTGCGCGGAGCCGACTACAGTATGCGTATCTGGCTCAAGCCCGACGTGATGGCCCAGTACAAACTGATTCCGGCCGATGTCACCGCCGCCCTTGCCGAGCAGAACATAGAGGCCGCGACCGGCACCCTTGGTGAGAATTCCGACAACACCTTCCAGTACGCCCTGCGCTACAAGGGCCGTCTCGAGAAGCCCGAAGAGTTCAGCAACATAGTCATCAGGGCCCTGCCTTCCGGTGAGGTGCTTCAGCTCAAGGATGTTGCCGACATCGAACTCGGCGCCACATCATACCAGTTCATAGGAACCGTCAACGGCTGCCCGAGCGCCTCAATGCAGGTTTACCAGACTCCGGGCTCCAATGCCACGGAGGTCATCAAGCAGATAGACAAGTTCATGGCCCAGGCCAGGGAGGATTTCCCCATCGACCTGGAGATGTGCGTCCTTTCCAACTCGAACGACTTCCTGTACGCCTCCATCAAGAATGTGGTCCGCACCCTGCTCGAGGCCATCCTGCTGGTGATTCTGGTGGTGTTCCTGTTCCTGAGAAGCGGAAAGTCGACCCTCATCCCGCTCATCGCCACGCTTGTGTCGATTATCGGAACCTTCCTGTTCCTGTATATCTTCGGCTTCAGCATTAATCTGCTCACGCTCTTCGCCCTGGTGCTCAGCATCGGCGTTGTGGTCGACGACTCCATAATCGTGGTCGAGGCCGTACATACGAAGTTCGACCAGGGCTTCACGCAGGCCAAACCCGCCGCCGTTGAAGCGATGCACGACGTCACTTCGGCACTTATTACTTCCACGCTCGTGTTCATGGCCGTGTTCATCCCGGTTTCGTTTATGGGCGGCACTTCAGGTACGTTCTATACTCAGTTCGGTATCACGATGGCCGTGTCCGTGGGCATTTCGGCCATCAACGCGCTGACACTCAGCCCGGCGCTTTGCGCGATGCTGCTCGTTCCCAAATCGCAGGAGAAGGGCTCCCGCGGCGCCGTACGCCGTTTCTTCGCTTTCTTTGGCGATGCGTTCGATACCGGTTTCGAGGCCGTCAAGCGCCGCTATCTGCATAACGTCCAGTTCTTCATGCACCACCGCTGGCTGGCTCCGGTATTCGTTGTAGTCTTCGCCGGCCTGCTCGCATGGAACATGCAGCGCACCAAGACCGGCCTCATCCCTCAGGAGGATATGGGCGTCGTGCGTATGGATGTCAATCTGGCACCGGGCAGCTCGCTGAAGACCACAGCCTCGGTAATGGACCGCATCGACCGTGACGTCATCCAGGGCATCGACGAACTGCGCGACTATGAGAAAGGTGCCGGATGGGGAATGATAGGCGGAGTAGGAGCCTCGCACGGCTCGTTCACTCTAAGGCTCAAGGACTGGAGCGAACGCAGAGGCAGGGAGCATTCGTCCGATGACATAATGTCCCGCATCAAGGACTATACGACCGAGATGAACGATGCCGACATATTCGTTTCCTCGCCTGCGATGATTCCGGGCTACGGAGCCGCCAACGGTTTCGAACTCTATATACAGGACCGCAAGGGCGGCAGTATCGAAGACCTCTATGCCGTTACCCAGGAATTCCTCGCCGAGATGCGCCAGCGGCCCGAGATAGGCTCGGTCAGCACATCGTTCAACCCCAACTTCCCTCAGTATCAGATAGACCTTGACGCAATCAAGTGCAAGAGGGCCGGTGTCTCGCCCAAGGACGTGCTCGGCGTGCTGAACGGCTATTTCGGAGGGCAGATGTCAACCAAGTTCAACCGCTTCACCAAACTCTATCAGGTGATGGTGCAGGCCGACCCCAAGTACCGTATCGACAAACAGTCGCTCAACAACATATTCATCAGGATAGGCGATGAGATGGCGCCGATAACCCAGTTCGTCACCCTTACGAAAATCTATGCCCCCGAAAATCTGAGCCGCTTCAACCTCTTCCCCTGCATCAGGGTCAACGGACGTGCGGCGGAGGGCTACTCGTCGGGCGACGCCATCGCTACCGTGCGGGAGGTGTCGGAATACACCCTGCCGGTGGGCTATGGCTACGACTTCGGTGGAATCGCACGTGAAGAAGCCGGGAGCGGTTCGAACACGCTTATCATCTTTGCTATCTGTTTCCTGCTTATCTACCTGATACTCTGCGCTTTGTACGAAAGTTACTTTCTGCCTTTCGCCGTGCTTCTGACTGTGCCCGTGGGCCTGACCGGAAGTTTCCTGCTCGCCAGGGCGATGGGGCTCGAAAACAATATCTATCTGCAGACCGGACTCATCATGCTCATAGGCCTGATGTCCAAAACTGCCATCCTCATTACCGAATATGCCGTGATGAAGCGCCGTAGCGGAATGGGTATTGCAGAGGCCGCTCTCTACGCGGTGAAGGAGCGTTTCCGCCCTATTATGATGACCGTGCTTACACTTGTCGTCGGCCTTTTCCCGCTGCTCATCTCGAGCGGCGCGGGTGCCAACGGCAACCATACGCTCGGTGCGGGTGTCATCGGCGGGATGGTGCTCGGAACCCTCGGAATCCTGTTCTTCACCCCTTCGCTTTTCATCTGGTTCGAGTGGCTGCAGGAGAAAGTTTCACCCTCAAAATTCAAGGAACAATGCGAACTGTCAAGGAAATAGTATTCTGCACGTTGGCTCTATGCGCCGTTTCCTGCTCGGTTTACCGCGAGTACGAGAGACCTCAGTTCGACGGGGTCGAACTCCTCGACAGCGCAGCTCTCGCCACTGACCCGCTTACAGGCGAGGCGGTTCTTCCCGATACGTCCAGCCTGGCCGATATATCCTGGAGGGATTTCTTTGCCGACAGTCTGCTCTGCTCGTACATCAGCCTCGGTCTCGAGAACAACAGCGACGTGCATATCGCCGCAGCACGCGTCGAGGAGGCCCGCGCTGCGATGAATATGGCGCTCTGGGCATTCGTGCCATCGTTTGACTTCGCGCCTTCGTATTCGTTCATCAGCAGTGAGGAGCGTTACGGCGGCTCGGTGAATTCGTGGTCGCTGCCGCTTAAGGCTTCGTGGGAAGTCGACCTGAGGGGCGACCTTGTCAATGGCCACCGCCGTGCCAGGGCGTCGCTCGAACAGAGCGAAGTTTATCTGCGCAGCGTGCGCACGGGCCTTGTCTGCACGATAGCCGATATGTATTACACCCTTCTGAAACTCGACGCCCAGCTCGAAGTGTCGCGCAGTACGGCCCAGTCGTGGCAGAAGAACGTGATAATAATGCGCAATATGAAGGATGCCGGAATGGCAAACGAAGCCTCGGTTTCGCAGAGCGAGGCCAATGCCTGCTCGATTGAGGCATCGCTCTTCGACCTGGAGCATCAGATACGTTCACTCGAGTTGCAGTTCCAGGTTCTTCTCGGTACGAGGCTCGGCGAGGTTGCGCGCGGCCGTCTTGACGAAACCGCTCTGGAGTGCGTCACTGCCTCGGGCGTTCCCGCGCTTATGCTGAGCCGCAGGCCCGACGTGCAGATGGCCGAGTACGACCTGCGCAAAGCCTGGTACGATGTCGCTTCGGCTCATGCGGCGTTTTACCCGTCAATCAATATCAATGCTGAATTCGGCTGGGAAAAGGCTGTCACAAGTCCGGCAGGGTGGCTCATCTCGCTCGGAGCCGGTGCCCTTCAGCCCCTGCTGAGGCACAGGCAGATAGCGGGTTCGCTCACCATAGCCGAGCAGAAGCAGGTTGAGGCGGCTGAAGCCTTCCGCAAGACAATTCTTTCCGCGGCGGGCGAAGTGCGTACGGCCCTGTCGCTCTGCCTTTCGGCACAAGGCAAGACAGAAGTCAGGGTGCGCCAGATCAGCGCCCTCGAGAGCGCCGTTTACAGCACCGAGCAGCTTATGCGTCACGGCGAAAGCACATATCTCGAAGTACTTACCGCGCAGCAGTCGCTGCTTTCGGCCCGGTTGCTTCAGATTTCGGACAAATATGAATCCATCCAAGGCACGATAGCCCTGTACCGGGCTCTCGGCGGCGGGGAATAATGTTTTTAGACAATGTCTTACTAAGGATCCATGGCCATTCAATGTATAACAACAGATAACAAAATGAAAAAGTTCTTTGCCGCTCTGGCAGCCTCGCTCTGCCTTGCACTTGCCTTCGCTCCCGAATCGAAAGCTCAACTCAGTACGCTTGGTTTTGGAGATTACCGCCTCGTAAGCGTTACCCCGGCAAGCTTTACAAGCCTTGACGGTGTGATGAACATCAGCATCAGCAATCCCGGGAAGAGAATCACCATTACCGGCATCAGCGGAATGGTTTACAAGGACGGCATTCCTTTCCTTATAGGTAAGGCCGATGATCTCGTAATCCTGCCAGGCACCAATTCCGTCAATGTTTCCGGTCACGCTTCGCTTCAGAGTATGACAGCCCTGTTCGCACTGCTTGCCAATCCCACCATCGACCCTTCGAGATATACCTTCGACGTTACCGCTGAGGTTACCGTGCGCCACAAGAGCCGCACTGTAGTGAAAAAGGCCGTCCCGCTGAGTTACATCCTCAAGGCGATGTAATATGATCTGGATTATTCTCATAGTAATAATGCTGTTGAGCGCACTTGTCCAGCAGATGCTCAATGCGCGCTTTGCAAAGTACTCGAAAGAGCCCTGCGCGATGACTGGTGCCGAAGCGGCTCGTAAGATGCTCGCCGATTTCGGCATCCGTGACGTTAAGGTGACTTCGACCCCCGGACATCTCACCGACCACTACAACCCGCAGACCCTTACAATCAATCTCAGCGAAAGTGTCTATAACGCACGGAGCATTGCCGCCGTTGCCGTTGCCTGTCACGAGACCGGCCATGCCGTGCAGCACTATCAGGACTATGCCCCCGTCAAGATGCGCAGTTCGCTGGTGCCCGTGGTCAGTTTTGCGAACAAGACCGTATCCTGGGTGCTGCTTCTGGGCTGCCTTCTGCTGGAAGTGTTCCCCGCAGTCCTATGGGCCGGAATCGCGCTTTTCGCGATGACGACGCTCTTCAGCTTCGTCACCCTTCCGGTCGAGTTGGATGCAAGCCGCCGCGCCGTGGCCTGGCTTTCCGAATCGGGCCTTACCGATGCCGCGACGACACCTATGGCCAAGGATGCCCTCAAATGGGCCGCATACACCTATGTGCTCGCTGCGCTGAGTTCGCTCGCAACCCTGCTTTACTATATCGGCATTGCCAGAAGAAACTAGACTGGACATGGCCGAAGAAGCACGCATAGACAAATACCTCTGGACAATCAGAGCCTTCAAGACCAGAACCGAGGCGGCGGATGCGTGCTCAGGAGGCAAGGTCAAACTGAACGGCGCATCCTGTAAACCGTCCAGGGCTGTGAAGGCTGGCGATATGCTCGAGGTCCGCAAGGGCGTTGTCCTGTTCAAGTACAGGGTGAAGGATTTCCCTGCGAGCCGTGTCGGCGCCGCCCTCGTGCCCCAATACGCCGAAGACCTGACCGAGGAGAGCGAAAGAGCCAAGATGCACGCTCCGGTGGAAACTTTCTTCGTGCGCAGGGAACGCGGTGCAGGCCGTCCCACAAAGAAGGACCGCCGCACGCTCGATGCCCTTTGGGAAGAATTTGAAAACAATAATAATCAATAGCAATATGACAGTTGAAAACATCATCGGCAAATTCAGCATTGAAGGAAAAGTTGCCGGCATCAAACCCCTCGGAGAGGGATTTATCAATGATACGTTCATTGTAAAGACCGAAGGTGACGCTCCGGATTATATCCTCCAGCGCAAGAACCACATAGTGTTCCCCGATGTCCCCGCAATGATGGACAACATCGTCAGGGTTACGGAGCATATCAAGGCCAAGGTCGCCGACCCTATGCGCGAGACACTTACCGTGATTCCCGCAACTGACGGAAAGTACTATTTCCGCGACGAGAACGGAAATTATTGGGCTGTATGTGTGTTCATACCCGATTCCGTGACCTACGACAAGGCCGATACCCTTGAACTGGCCCGCCAGGGCGGAATAGGTATTGGCCGTTTCCAGACCCAGCTTGCAGATTTTACCGAGCCTCTTGCCGAAACCATCAAAGGCTTCCACAACATACGTTTCCGCTTCCAGCAGTGGGACGAGAGCATCAAAGCCGACAAGGCTGGCCGCGTGAAGGATCTCGCCGAAGAGATAAGCTGGATCGAGAGCCGACGCCCCAAGATGCTCGCATTCTGGGAACTCGTCGAGAACGGCACCATCCCCACAAGGGTTACGCATAACGACACCAAGCTCAGCAACATCCTCTTCGACAAGAAAACAGGCAAGGTGCTCTGTGCAATCGACCTTGACACCGCGATGAGCAGCACTTCGCTCAACGACGTGGGCGACGCCCTGCGCTCATACACCAATACCGGTGCCGAAGACGACCCTGACCTCAGCAAGGTTTCCATGGACATAGATATCTTCAAGGCTTATATTGACGGATATCTTTCCGAAAGGCGCGACACCCTTACTCCGCTGGAGATAGAATATCTTGCATTCAGCGGCCTGTACATCACATACGAGCAGGTGCTCCGCTTCCTTATGGACTACATTGACGGCGATACCTATTATAAAATCAAGAGCGCGGACCACAACCTCGTCCGCACCCGTGCCCAGTACAAACTGCTCTGCAGTATGGAAGAGCAGTATCCACGCATGCAGGAAATCGTGAAGGAACTTGCAAGTAAATAAATGAAAGGAATCAACATATTTCTTGCCGACGGCTTCGAGGACATCGAGGCATTGGCGGTGAATGACGCACTCAGGCGTGCCGGGCTCAAGGTCCGTCTCGTCGCGATAAGTGACGAGCCCTTCGTGGTTTCTTCGCGCGGAGTTACCATCGGAGTTGAGGACTTCATTGACGATCTTGACCTCAGCGCCCGCGGAACCGACCATAACGATGTGATGATATTCCCCGGCGGGCTCGACGGCAGCCGCAATCTGGCCGCGTGCAAACCGCTGATCAGGGCAATGAAGGAGCACTATGCCGCCGGCGGAATCCTTGCCGCAATCTGTGCCGCTCCGGGCCTGGTTCTCGGTCAGCTCGATGACCTCGCGGGCATCGATTTTACCTGCTTTGACGGTTTTGAGGACAATCCCGTCTCGAAAGGAGGCCATTTCGTTGCAGCACCTGCCGTGCGCAGCGGGAGGATAATCACCGGCCGCAGCGCGGGTTACGCGCTCGATTTCGCCTTCGAGATCATCAGCGCCGTCAAAGACGACGCCGCTGCCGAAAAGGTCCGCGCTTCAATGTTGCTTCCTGTTGAATAGAACCCCATGATAGAAGAAAAGAAGCTTTATCCCATGCATATCTGCCGGCTCGAGGACAACTGGTCCTGGGGCACGGAAACGTACGGCCTTGCCGACCTTGGCTACCGCGATTCGCTCGTGCGTGACGGCTGGCTTGCGGCAAATACCATAAGCGAGGTGATGGACACCTACCTCGACCGCGTGGTGGGGGACAATGTCTATGAGTACTACGGGCGTCAGTTCCCGCTGCAGCTCAAGACAATAGCCTGCAAGGGAAATATGCCGTTGCGCGTGCATCCCGACGACCGCCTTGCCGCCGACCGCTACGATTCGCTCGGCAAGGAAAAGTTCTGGTATGTTCTCAGCGCCGGAGCCGATGCCGCAATCTGGCTCGGGTTCGCGCGCGATGTAGATGCCGCACGTCTTCTCGAAGGCTGCGCCGACGGTTCGATAGAGGCTGACCTGAATGCCGTCAAGCCCAAGGCGGGCGACTGCTTTCACATTATGCCCGGCACGGTTCATGGCGCAAAAGGTGCGCTGACAATCATTGAGGTCAGCGAGTCATCGGCGCTCGATTTCTGCCTTACAGCCTGGGGGCAGACCGTTGGCGAGGATGAGTTCGACCCTGACCAGAACCTGATCGAGGCCCTCGACTTCATCGATATGAAGGCCTACGCCGCCCCCGAGGCGCACAGCCACAAGGAGGATATGGTCCGCCATCTGTGCGACTCCGACCTTTTTACCGTCAACAAGATAGCCCTCAGCGACCCGCTGCACATCTATACGGAGCAGTTCGGCTGCTTCCTGCTTTACCACTGCCTTTACGGCGAGGCTTCGTTCCAGGTGAAGATAGAGGGAATTGCTGACGTGCTGTACCGCCTGAAAGCGGGGGAGACCCTGCTGATTCCGGCCGAACTGCCCGATTTCATCATAAGCCCTTTCCAGCAGAACACTGCTGTGCTTGAAGTCAGCGTGCCGGCTCGCGAGGAAAAGGACGAATACATCAACCCCGATGCCGAAGCCGCTCTTCCCGAAGATGAGGACGACGACTGCTGCTGCGGGGATGAAGAATGCGACCATCACCACGACGCAGAGCATGAGTGCCACTGCCATCACGACAGCGGGTACGAGTGCCACTGCCACCACCACGAAGATGAATAAAGAAGAATTCACGCGCCTGGAACTCAAACTCCCGGCAGCACTCGAGAATTACAGATATTTCCGTGGCCTTCTGAAGGAGTCCACAAAGCTGCTGGTGCTCGTCAAGGCCAATGCCTATGGGCACGGCGCGGTCGAGTTCGCTTCGATGATGCAGAGCGCCGGAGCCGACTATCTGGCCGTAGCTCTGCCGGTCGAGGGCGTGGAACTCCGCAAGGGCGGTATCTCGCTGCCTGTGCTGGTACTTACGGCCGGAAGCGATTCCTTTCCCGAAATAATAGACAACAGGCTCGAGCCGGGCATACCCAATGTCGATACGCTTAAGGCCCTGGTGGCCAGACTGCGTCCCAGAGGCATCAGCGGCTATCCCATCCATATCAAGATAGACAGCGGAATGCACAGGCTCGGCTTTATGAAGGACGAACTGCCCGAACTCATCGAATGCCTCAAGCAGAGCCCCGAAGTGCGGGTTGTGTCGTTCTACTCGCATCTTGCAGCCGCTGAAGACCCTGCTGAAGATGAATTCACCCTCTCGCAGATACGGCTTTTCAGCGAATGCGCCGACCTGGTGGAGCAGTCGCTCGGCTACAGGCCTATGAGGCACATCCTCAATTCCGCAGGAATCGAGCGTTTCCCCCAGTACCAGATGGATATGGTCCGTCTGGGCATAGGCATATACGGAATAAGCGCGCTCGAAGGGGTGAAACTCGCCCCGGTGGCTTCGCTCAAGGTCAAAGTGCTGCAGGTCAAGCATCTGAAGGAGGGCGACGGAACCATTGGCTACGGCCGTCACGGGCACGTCGCGCCCGAAGGCACCGTCATCGCCACTATTCCGTGCGGATATGCCGACGGCCTCGACAGGCACCTCGGCTGCGGCCGAGCCTCGTTCCTGGTGAACGGCAAGCGCGTGCCCACTATCGGGAATATCTGTATGGATATGTGCATGCTCGATATCACCGGAGCCGATGTCGCTGTTGGCGATACTGTAACCATCTTCGGTGAAGACCCTACCATAGGCGAGCTTGCCGGCATACTCGGCACTATCCCTTACGAGATTCTCACTTCGGTACCGAGACGTATTCATAGGGTGGTCGTTCGCTGATGGAGGCATTTCTGCAGCAGGTTGCGCGGCATTATTTCGCGGCAGGGGACATAAGCTCACGCTGTTTTGTGTTCCCCAACCGCCGTGCGATGGTCTTCTTCAAGAAGTATCTCGCAGCCGAAGCCGCCGCGGCAGGGCGGGTTGCAATAGCCCCGCAGATGCTCTCAATCAACGATTTCTTCTTCCGCGCGGCGCTCAGCCGCCAGGGCGACAGGGTGCAGCTGCTGCTCGACCTCTACTCCTGTTACAAGACAGTCTGCAAGAACCCGGAACCGCTGGATGAGTTCGTGTTCTGGGGCGATATGATTCTTGCCGATTTTTCCGATGTCGACAAATATCTGGTCGATGCGAAAGGCATTTTCGCGAACATAGCCCAGTTCAAGGAGATGCAGGATTTCTCGTCCAACCTCTCCGAAGGCCAGAAAGCGGCAATAGAGCGCTTTGTCCAGAACTTCAGCATACGTGGCGAAGGGAGCATAAAGCAGGCCTTCCAGCGCATCTGGGATCTTCTTTATCCTCTCTATACAACGTTCAACGAGTATCTGGCCGCGAAAGGCCGGGCATATGAGGGTATGGTTTACCGGAGCCTGGCCGAAAGGCTGGAGAGCGAAAGCGCAGCGGACATTTTCCCTCCGCGCTTCGACGGCTGCAGCCGTTTCGTGTTCGTGGGCCTGAATACGCTTTGCGAGGCCGAGAAAAAAGTGCTCCGCCGCCTCCGCAATGCCCATCTTGCCGAGTTCTGCTGGGATTACAGTTCGGCGCTGATAAAAGACCCCGACGGCCGGGCATCGCTCTTCCTTTCGGAAAACGTGGCGGAGTTCCCGCAGGCTTTCGAGCCCGACGGCGGCACCATCACAAGCGTGCCCGAAATACACGTAATGTCCGTGCCTTCCGGCATAGGGCAGGCGAAACAGTTGCCCCGGATACTTGACTCTCTGGGCGCACAAGGGCTTGAAACCGCCATCGTGCTGCCCGATGAGACGCTGCTCGGCGGAGTTCTGAATTCCATTCCGGAACGTTTCGCCCAGGTGAACGTGACGATGGGTTATCCTATGAGTGGCTCGCAGATCTGGTCGCTCATGCACGACCTCTCGCTTGTGCAGATGCAGATGCGCGTGCGCGAAAGCGGCACATATATGTATCACAGGCACGTGCAGTCTGTCTTTTCGAACCCCGTATTCAAGGCGGCCCTGACACCTGAAGAGCAACAAACCGTGGATCGGATTACCTCGGGGGCCAAATACTATATCCCCATCGAAGACTTCGGCACCGAAGGCCTTCCGGCCCTGGCGTTCAGAAGGCTGGACACGGTCCGTCAGACCGGGGCGCATCAGATGGAGATGATACGCACCATAGCCTCGCGCATCAAATCGGACCCCGGCATGATGCTCGAACTGGACTTCGCGAAGCATTACTACGAGGCTGTCGAGAGGCTTTCGACCCTTCCTCTGGACATTCAGCCCAAGACATATTACCGTCTGCTGGGTTCGCTCCTGGCCCGCTCTACCGTGCCTTTCCATGGCGAACCTCTCTCGGGCCTGCAGATAATGGGTCCGCTCGAAACGCGTTCGCTCGATTTCGATAATCTCGTTATTCTCAGTTGCAACGAGGGAATGTTCCCTCGTCACAGTGTTGGTGAGTCGTTCATCCCCGCCACGCTCCGCCAGGGCTTCGGACTGCCCACCTATGAGTTGCAGGATGCCATGTGGGCCTATTATTTCTATCGGAGCATACAGCGCTCTTCGAAGGTCTGGCTTCTTTACGATTCGCGCACCGAGATGAGCCGCAGCGGCGAAGAGTCGCGTTTCATAAAACAGCTCGAGATGCACTTCGGCCTGCCGCTTGTCCGGCACTCGTTCAACGCCCCGGCAGGAAGCGGAATCGAGCCCGATCCCATAGAAAAGACAGCAGAAGATATCGAAACCATACGCAATGCCACGCTTTCGGCTTCGTCGCTCCAATCGTACCTCAGCTGTCCGGCGAAGTTCTACTATCACGTGGTAAAGCACCTCAAGGAGAGCGAAGAATTGAGCGATTCGCTCGATAACGGAGCCGTCGGCCGGGTTCTGCATTCCACTATGGAAGTGCTTTACGCGCGTCCCGGCGGCAGAATTGACCGGGATTATCTGCATTCGCTCCTCTCCGAGCGTTCCCGCATACACGCCGTGGTTGAGGAAGAGATACGTAAGGAACTGCGCAGCATCGAGCTCGGCGGACGCAACCTGGTGTATCTCGATATCATCGAGCGCTATGCTTCCAGGATTGTCAGCCGCGACCTTGAGAAATTGGAGGGCCTGGGCCTGGACTTCTTTACCATCGAGAGCCTCGAGCAGCACAAGTTCCTCGAGATAGGAGGATTCAAGTTCGTCGGCATACTCGACCGCCTCGACAGTTTCGAGCCGGGCGTGCTGCGCGTCGTGGATTACAAGACCGGCAAGGTGCTTGACACCGACCTGCAGATAGACCAGAGCAATGCCGCAGCGGTGGTCGATGCACTGTTCGGCAACGATGAGGAAAACCGGCCGAAGATCGCCCTCCAGCTGTATCTGTACGACTGTATCGCCGAGAAGTACTTCGCCCGCGGGCGAAGGCGCCTCGTGAACAGCATATATCAGACTGCGCGTATTTTCAAGGAAGCGCCCGCGGAAGTCGAGCTCTGCGACACTTTCCGCACGCTTATGTCTGCGAGAATCCGTGACCTGCTCGAAGAGATAGCCGACCCGGCCGTGCCTTTCAGCCGCACCGGGAGCAACAAGGTCTGTGAATGGTGTGATTTCAAGACAATCTGCGGACGATGATAAGTATTCTCAGCGCGTCGGCAGGGTCCGGCAAGACATACGCACTTTCGCACAAGTATCTCGAACTCCTTCTCGGAGCGGAGCGCGACCACGCGTACCGCAATATCCTGGCGGTAACATTCACCAACAAGGCTACCGCTGAGATGAAGGCCCGCATCCTCAAGGACCTTTCGGAGGAAGGCCGGAAGAACCCCGGGGCACGAAAACTCCTTCTCGAGCTGCTGCACGATTACAGCGCGTTCAGCGTGATGACCATCGACAAATTCTTCCAGATGGCGCTGCGCAGTTTCTCGCGCGAATTGGGCTGGAGCTCTGCCTATCAGATAGAACTCGACCGCGCCTCGCTCATAAAAGAGGCTATGGACCGCGTCCTCGATTCGCTCTCGCCCGACAGCACCGAACTGCTCGACTGGCTCCGCCGCCAGATAGACGAGCAGTTGGGACGAGGGGAGAAGTTCGACATCGACAATCCCATCTACGCGATGGGCGCCCGTCTGAAGAACGAGAAGTTCCGCATCCTTTCGGAGAGCACCGGCCTGAACGCAGAGAGCCTTTTCTCCAAGGAGAGGCTTTCAGCCGTGCGGGGGGAGTGCGATTCAATCATAGAAAATTTCACTTCGAAGGTTGCCGCTGCCGCGGAGCAGTTGAAGCCTAATCTGAAAAAGGCGAATTCACTCAAGCAGATAGAGCCTTACCTCGCCGCCACGCCTTCGACGCCCATCGCTCCCATGAAGGTCACCCTCGCCAAGGAATCGGACGGCTCGGAACTCTCCGGTCTTCTGAATTCCGATGCGTTCCGCCTCTACAATACCGCGCGAATAATACGCGAAAGCCTTTTCGGCCTCGGCTTCGCCTCCGAATTCCACAGGGAGTTCGATGCGCTTCTCAAGGAAAAGAACCTTCTCTGCCTCGATGAGTCGAATACCATCCTGAGGGATATCATCGACGGCTCCGATGCTCCGTTCGTCTATGAAAAGATGGGCGTGAGATTTATGAATTTCCTGCTGGACGAGTTCCAGGACACGTCCGGAATCCAGTGGGAGAATTTCCTTCCCATGCTGCGCGAGTCGGAAAGCAACGGCTACGAAAGCTTCATAGTGGGAGACGTCAAGCAGAGCATCTACCGCTGGCGCGATTCCGACTGGTCGCTTATGGCAAAGCGCCTGCCGGAGCAGTTCCCTGATTCTGTGCGCAAGTCACTGGAATACAACTGGAGAAGCTTCCCCGAAATAGTAGGGTTCAATAACAGGTTCTTCGCCTATCTGGCTCCGCTGCTCGGCCTTGAGGCGGACATTTATACCGACACATCCCAGAAAATCGCCTGCGAGTACGATCAGCGCGGTGAGGTGACCGTGGATTTTGTGCCGTCCGGGGAGATTGCCGCCCAGGTGTTCTATTCGATACGCCGTGCCCGCGAAGAGCAGCATGCCCGCTGGTCGGATATAGCGGTCCTTGTCCGGGGAAACAAGCAGGGCCGCGACCTGAGCCGTTTCCTGCTCGAGCAGGATGTGCCGGTCGTGTCGGATGAGTCGCTGATTGTGGGGGAATCCGCCCTGGTACGCAAACTTACGGCTCTGATGAGCGCGGCGGACAATCCGACCGATACGGTGAGCGCCTTCCTCTGCGCCGAGCTGAATGTGGCCGCTCCGCGGGATTATCATTCGCTGGTGGACTTCTGCGAAGCCCTTCTGCGTGGCCTGAAGGCTTCCGATCCGGCCCTGTTCGATGGCCAGACCCTTTTCATCCAGGCTTTTATGGACGATGTCCTGGCCTGGAGCTCAACCAACGGCAACAATCTGCACGAGTACCTGCACCATTGGAAGGAGGTTGCAGACAAACTCTCCATCGCAGGCCCCGCAGACCTCGATGCCGTTCGCATCATCACCGTGCACAAAAGCAAGGGGCTTGAGTTCAATTACCTCATCTTCCCTTATGCCGAGAAGGTTGAACTTTGGCATGACACCGATTCGTGGTGCGAACTTTCGAGCCCGGCCGTTCCGAAGGTGCTGCACGGCATCTATCCCGTGGACCTTGCGGCGAAGTGCGCGGATACGTATTTCGAGGCGCCATACGAAGAGGAACGCAAACTTCAGGTCATCGACAATATCAATGTCTTCTATGTCGCCCTTACCAGGGCGAAGTGCTCTCTGCATGTCATCGCCGCTGAACCGTCCAACAAATTCGTTGAGAATCTCGACAAGGAAACCCCTGTCTGGGGGAACTTCTCGCATTTCCTCTATGCCTGGTGCCGCACTCACGGCCACCATTTCGGCGAGGCTGTCGATTTCAACCGCATAGAACGCAAGGCCGAGAATTCTGGCGCGATTCCTTTCGAAGGGGAGTGGACATCGACCCCCATCAATCCGGACGAGCTCGCACCGAGGCTTGTCTGTTCGCAGGAGGCTGCCGATTTCTTCGGCGAAGAGGGCGTCGGAAGCGCCGCTTCCGCCCGAATTGCGGGTATAGAGCTGCACGCCCTGCTTTCTGCCGTGTGCACTGCGGACGACCTGCACGATGACGGTTCCGCCGCTTATGCTCTTCTTTCGGAGCGCATTGCCGCGCATCCCGATTGGTTCGCTCCAGGCCAGGAAGTGCACAACGAGATGGAAATCCTTTCTTCCGACGGCTCTTACAACAGGCCCGACCGCGTCGTACGCGGCCCCGACGGAAGCCTTCTTGTGATAGATTATAAATTCGGAGAACCTCTGCCTTCATATCGCCGTCAGGTCCGCCGCTATATGGACCTTCTCCGCTCGCTTGGCGAGAAGAACGTACGCGGCTACCTCTGGTATGTGCGCGAAGACAGAGTGGAAACCGTTGAATAATTGAGAGGCAGTTATCCGCACGTATGCGCTTGCTGCGGACGGCGGCGGGGAGTTGGAGACGCGGTCGCAGACTCGCTTATGCAATGCAGTGGCAGGCTTGCCGGTGGCGCGATAGGAAGTCGGGCGCAGCGGAGCGCACTCGCTACGCTCGTTCGACCCCCCCCTCGTCTCCTGCGTCCCGCTTCGCGGAACTTGTATCCGACGGGCCCCTCTTCCCGTGGACGTGGGCTGGCCACGTCCGCTGCGTCCCAGCCCCCTGTCGCGCAACCAGCCTGTATTCGGCCACGGTACAGGCCTGTTTCATCGGAATGCCAGCCATTTTGGTGGCTTGTCCGTCGTTTGATTACGGACAAGACTTTAAAGAGAGTCCCAGGATAGATTTTGTGTCAAGAGGGAAACCCTGTGTTCAGG